>DAHVAI010000129.1 GCA_027314685.1 Nitrososphaerota archaeon
ATAGATTTCCCGCGGGCACAGTATCCATGTGTCCATAGAATATGACTCTCGGATTGTCTTGCTTGAAAGATTTGTTGCCGACAACACTTACTCTGTTAGGTTCGGGCTCCACCTGAATTGTAGAAAAACAATATTTCTCCAGTTCTCGTTTCACGATCTCCGCAATGGGCTTTTCCCCGCGCGGGTCTGAATTCACGCTTTCTGTTTTGATCAGTCTCTGAAGAAGGCCTACCGCGTAATCTTCTATTTCGTCTATCCTGTTCAATACTTTGGGGAGGAGTGGTTGGATTGCCGAAAGTCTTGCCTGCCCTTCTTTAAGCGAATTCGTGTACTCTGATTTGCGCCATTCTCGAAATGGCTCATGGCCCTCAAGTTCGATTTCAACGAGTCTTTTCTCATCAACCATAAACGTTCATTCCAAGACAGAAATAGCAGAGTGAACAGAGTTTCCAGTAGCGCACTGGTGGCCCAGTCTCCTTAATTCAATTTCGATTGCTGCCAATGTCGCAATTACGTTGGAGGGCGTTGAAGAATAACCAGAATGGCCAATGCGAAAGATCCTGCCCTTGAGCTCGCGATAACCCCCTCCTATCAAAATGCCATGGTGACTAAGTACGGATTCGATTAGCTGTGTGTCCTGAATGGTCTCAGGCAAGAGTGCCGTCGTAACAGTGTCGGCCGCCGACTCTCGTCGCATTGAGTACAACTCCAAATTCATTGCTTCAATTCCTCTCCTCGCCATCTCTCCTACTAGATGATGCCTTCTAAATACGGCATCCAATCCTTCTTCCAAGATCTCTCTGCACGATTCTGACATGGCATAGACTTCAGAGATCAGAGGAGTATAAGGAAGGTATTTGCCTTTGGTCCAAGTTTCCTTCATGTCCAAAAGACTGAGGTAAGAGTCTCGTAGAGGCTTCTTCTTCTCCAACATCTTGTTCCAAGCGAAATTACTGACAGAAACGGGTGTTAGACCAGGTGGACTAGAAAGGCAGTGCTGTCCCGTTCCAATGCATATATCGACCTGCCATTCATCAGTCCGGAAATCCTGACCTGCAATAGAGGAGATCGCGTCTACCGCTGTCGGAATACCTCTTTTCTTAGCCTCAGCACAGATAAGATCAATCCTGTTAGAGATTCCAGAGACAGTCTCAACGTGCACCGCAATTAGCAAGACCGCGTCAGGGTTTTCATCCAAAGCTTTCTTTACATCCTCAATTCTAGTATCCGTTCGAGAATTAGCGCCTACAATCACAGGTATGCCTTGGTGCGATTCAACAAGCTTTTGAAACCAGAAACCAAAGACCCCGGCGCTGGCAATGATTACTTTCTGCCCTGGTTCAACAAAAGAGGCGATTGCAGCTTCGACGCCTACAATACCTTCACCATGCAAAATTACCATGTCATTTCTTGTTTTCCAGATTGCTCGCAGATCGGTCAGCAACTGATCGTAGAGACGAATAAATTCGGGCCGTGACTGATGAGTTATTCCTGTTCCCAAAGCTCGTAAGACCCTGGGAGATATTTCCACGGGACCAGTTGTCATCATTAACTTTGGTGGCTCAATCAATATACAAACGGTTCAATTCGACGGGAATAGCACGATTAATAGCTATCGCAACATTGTAGATTTGTTACGACAGACGGGAACTTGAGCCAATCCGCACAGATTTATATCCGAATTTTATTTCAGAATCCGTGAATAATCAAACATCATACGGCTATTTACTCCCAACAAGAGGATTAGTACTAAAGGGAGAAAAACCAGATTTCAATACGATACTCAAACTTTCTCAGCAGGCAGAGAGTTCAGGATTCACTTCGCTTTGGGTAGGCGATAGCATTCTGGCCAAACCGAGACTGGAACCCATGACGACTCTGGCGGCAATAGCATCGGTCTGTACCAAATCACTTCTCGGGACTTCTGTACTACTGCCCGCCTTGCGGCAACCGGTGGTACTTGCACATGCGTTAAGCACGCTTGACCTTATTACACATGGAAGACTAGTCGTGGGTGTTGGAAATGGCGGACCATTCGAAATTTACCAAAAAGAGTTCGCAAATTGTGGAGTACCAATCAAACAACGAATTAGTCGCACGGATGAAACCGTTAAAGTGATGAAAATGTTGTGGTCGGAAGACCATGTATCTTTCTCAGGTAAAACATGTAACATCACTGACGTGAGTCTAGACCCAAAGCCATACACGATTGGTGGCCCGAAGGTGATAATGTCTGCTGGACTACCGCTCACTGATGTGTCGATAAGTAGAGTAGGATCAGTTAGCGATGGCTGGATGACTGCCCAACTAACACCAGAACAATATCGAGAATACTGGTCGAAGATAAAGTCAGCTTCACCAAATAAAGACTTGATTCCCTCCATCTACATGACAATGAACATAGGAAGCGATGAAGCATCTGCCAGGAAGGATTCAACAGAATATCTCGAGAGATACTACGGAGCCGCTGCTCATCTCGAGACTTGGGGGCCATTCGGTAATCCAGAAGATGCAGTAAAGCGATTTGTCGAATACTATGATGCAGGAGCAAGACTCTTCGCTATACGTTTCAGTTCTTTCGATCAGGAAAAGCAGATAGCTTTGTTCACGGAGAAGGTACTTCCTCATTTAATGAAGTAGGAGAACGGCTATCCCGGGATGGCCATTACCTTTTCTCATCCCCTATTAAGTAGTGGGAGTACGTCAGTCACCCACTCCCATTACAACCACTACAATCACTCCGCGATTTGAACGGCGTCCATGCGGAGTGAACGTGATATGGAGAGTGTTATCTTGCTAGTGTCTCGTCCGAATCCGGCTTGCGCATAATCAGGACAGCTCCTGCAATAAGTACTACTGCAAGCACTACGCCGACTATGGACCAGTTCATTGCTACCGAACTCTTGCTCGTAGTTGATGAAGTAGTGATTGAGCTTGCAGACGTAGCTGCACTGCTAGTCGCAGCAGAACTAGAAGAGGTTGTAGTCGGTTGTGACGTTGAAGTCGAACTGACGGGTTGCAATGCAGCAAGCATAGTTTGGTTTACCCAATCACCATCATAAAAGTACGAAGAGTTCGAGGGCCAATTAGTCCAGTGTTGTGTATTGTACGCCCACAGCTCGTCAGGGTAAGCTAGCACCACTGTTGGGAGATACTCTGCAGCCAAAGCCTGAATGTTGTTCAGGTAACCATCCTCTTGCGCAGGTGATGAAGTATTGTCGATTGCACTCACGTTACTCTGATATTGAGCGTCAATATTCGGGGGGTACATCCAGTATTGATTACCAACTCCATAAGAGAGCTGGTAGACATTGTACCCTGGTCTAGAATCAGCCCACGCATTCGGAAAGAAAGCGCCTCCAATCGACGTGTACAAAATAATAGAATGCTGTATGTCATTGACATTTGATGGAAAGTCACCTGTGATTGTTGACCCAGCAAGAACCTGTGAATTTACCTTCATACCCAAGTTTTGCAAGTCAGTTTGCGCTATGCTAGCAGCTGCCTCATCAAAGGTCTGGTCGGAATCGGTAACCAAGTTGATTGTCACCACAGTTCCGTTCGTGTAGTGCAAGTATCCGTCTGAACCTTTGGTTATGCCAATCGATGCAAGTTTTGAAATTGCGGCTTGAGGATTGAACGAATAGTTCTGAATGTTTGGATTATACAGATTCGCGTTAGTGGGCAGGCCACCTTGTGCTGAATATGCTGTCAACGCATATCCGGCGAGAGCTTGTTGCTGAATTTGGCTTTGATTGATTGCATAAACGAGTGCTTGCCGAAAAGCCGTCATATTGTATGGATAGCTCGTTACGTTATACTCGAGAGTCATGATGTTTTGTCCCTTCTCATCGAGGATGTGGATGTTCTGATTGTTGGAGATGGCTGACACACTTGAAGGATCTAGCGGACCAGCAAGATCTGTAGTCCCAGATGTCAAGAATTCTGATAGCTGACTGCTAGACTCTACGAAATTCACCTGCAATTGGCAAGCTCCTGGTTTTGGATTAAAGTATTGATTAGGAGAGAGCAACACCTCAGGAGAACCAGAGATATATGGTTGCGAGACATAGAATGGACCGTCGGAGACATTTGCATCAAAGAGAGCAGCACCCGGGCCTTTTTGAATGGCAGCAGGAGGCTGCACATTTTCAAATATCATTAGAGAGATTCTCTCGGCAAAGTGTGCATCAGATTGGTTTAGCACAAAGACTGCAAGACTGTTGTTGTAAGCGTATGAATTTTGAACTTCTGATGCGGCGCCTACCAAGTCGTACGAAGCATTCAAAGCATAGTTGCCGCTATACGTATTGAGAATATCTTGTGCGGTCACATTTTGTCCGTTGGACCACTTCAGGCCAGGCCTCACATTAAACGACCACGTTGTGTAGTTCGAATTATGAGTAACCCAGTCAGTTACCGAATTTGGCCAATACAGGGTCCCGTTTGGATAGGTGGCGTAAGGATACACGGTTTGCTGGAGCATTGCAGCCATAATATAACCGGAGAGCGTTGTAGACGTTAACATGTTGAAACTTGCTGCTAGGGGGAAGGTTGTCATCCTTAGGGTCTGATTTGTTGGGCATGAAGCGGCTGACGAGATTTCGTTAGGAAAATTTCGAATCGGGGTTGCCGTTAATGAGACACCTGACAGCAAGAAAATAAACATCACAGCAAATAGAACAGTTCGAATCTTCATGATTGCTACGGGCTTGTGGCAGAGCGACGCGGCTATATTAATTCTTCAGTCTCTGGGTGCATTTGCCATGACTGACTAGTCTCAGAAGATCAAAAAACTATCATCTTGCCCGCAAGTTCTTGAGATGATTTTTCAGAATTTTTATATTCCCGCTCATCAATACTTTGTAATGAGTAACACGAGTCTAGAGGAACTTCGTACGAAGGAATTTGGCAGACTAGACTCGAACGGACATGTTTATCTCGATTACACTGGCGGGGGTCTTTATCCTGAATCGCCGCTAAAACAATATTTCCAATTTCTTCAGAACCAAGTTCTAGGAAACCCACACTCACGAAGTCCAGCCTCTATCCTTTCAACCGACTTGGTTGAAGATACTAGAAGTGAAACTCTACGGTTTTTCAATGCCGATGAAGACGAGTATGATCTGATTTTCACTCAAAATGCTACTGCTGCTCTGAAATTGGTTGGTGAAAGCTACCCGTTCAACGGCGAGTCAAGATTTGTAGCTACCTCTGATAATCACAACTCCGTCTTAGGAATCCGAGAGTTTGCAAAGGCAAGGGGAGCGAAAATCGACCATGTTCCGCTTAACAGAGAATTGCGTGTAACCGAACTGGAGAGTTTCTTACCGAAAAATCACGGCAGAAACCAAAATCTCTTCGCGTATCCTGCACAATCCAACTTCTCCGGAGTCCAACATCCTTTGAACTGGATAGAATTGGCCCATACGAACGGTTATGATGTGATACTAGATGCGGCAGCCTTCGTACCAACGAACAAACTAGATCTAGGGTTAGTGCATCCTGATTTCGTTTGTTTGTCGTTTTACAAAATGTTCGGTTTTCCGACAGGTGTAGGTGCTCTAATTGCATCAAAGCGTTCACTAGGGAAGCTTGTTAGACCATGGTTTAGCGGTGGTACCATAGACTACGTCTCTGTCAAGAATCAAGTTCACGTTCTGGCAAAGGGATCTCGGAAATATGAAGATGGAACTCTCAATTACCTTGGAGTGCCCGCTGTGGGAATTGGTCTAAATTTCTTAAAAAAGGTGGGAATGGAAAATATTCATAGTCACGTCAACGCTTTGACTAAGGATCTCTTGTTTAGACTTTCCGAATTGAAGCACACAAATGGTAACCAACTTATCAGAATCTATGGTCCAGAAACAACAGCGAGTCGTGGTGGAATAATTGCATTCAACGTTCATGATGTGGACGAAAAAGTCATTGACTTTGGAGTAGTTGAGGAAGCAACAATAGAAGATAACATTTCGATAAGAGCCGGCTGCTTCTGTAATCCGGGGGCAGCAGAGTATGCATTCGATCATCCTCCTGCCTTGGCCAAGGATTGCTACGACAAAGCTACATGCGACTTATTTGATATTGAGAGATTCGAAGAATGCATGGCAGATAGACCTATTGGAGCTATAAGAGCATCGCTGGGAATAGCAAGCAATGCTCGTGACCTAAGTAGATTGATAGGGTCACTAGAAACATTTCGCAATTCGCATGTAAACCAATTTTCAAAAAGTAAATTGCTCGCACATGCGTGTTAGCAATTTATGATGAGCGCGTCATTTTGTATATCTCTGACCCCCATCATAACCATTCTTTAAGAACGAAATATTATCCTCGCCCCACTATCCAAAGACAGTTGACGCATAACACTCTTACTGGCAACACGTTTCGATGATCTAGACAATGGCTCGAATACGGACTAACGGCTGTTCGTTACTGGAGCGTACAAACTCTTTACCTAAAATTGTAATTTAGAAATAAGTTATGTACCTCGTGGTATCCATCGATGTTATTTCTCTTTAATCGTCGAGTTATGCAATGACTGCAAAGAATTTACTGACGACGTGCAATTCCTAAATTGCATCCTACTAGACCTCGCTCTAGTCGATCTCCAGCCGGGCAGGCGTGAAACGTATGATGGAACGCTATCAGTGTGTTTCAAGCTCTCTAAAACTAGAACAGATATGATCACATTATTCTAACGGGTCATAGCCTTTTCACCTCAAGGACGAGCTTAGAACAGCTTGTTTCGCCGTAGGCCACGAATGCAAGGATGATTTTGAGATTTTTCTAACACTCAATCAAGGGAGCTTCTATCATATCTCTCGCGTTCTGGTCCCAGCATAAGGTCAATGTAAGGCATCGCCGTTTTCATCGCAACAGTCTCGGGAGAAAAATCGAGATGACCAAAATGCGGATGAAACCACGCTATTTTTACACCTCTTGATTTTATCTTACGCAGACAATCGCCTAGTAGTCGGCTGTCTCCTAGATCCCAGCCGTCTGAGATTATTATCACCACTGTATCTTCTGAAAGCACCTCTGAATATTCACTTATCAATCTCGAAAGATTCTCGCCTATCCGCGTCCCGCTCCCAAACTCTGTCTTGACCATCTTTGTGTAAAGCTGCACCAAGGTCTGCGTGCATGCAAAGGAGCTGGAAAGGTATGGCGTAACCCGAGAGAGTCCTGTACTGAAAACAAACGCCTCGGTTCCATGAAATCTCCTCGTTGCGGTGAACAGTGAATTCACGACAAGCTCAGTCTCCTTTAGCATCGAACCGGAGACATCGCCAAGCACCACAAACTTCGATCTGTATGCCTTTCGCTTCCTAAAGCGAATCTTTGGTATTACGTCTGGATTTGATGACATCTGTCTTGCGAGTTTTCTCCAGTCGACCAGTACTGTCTTGTAACCTGAGTAAGAAGTTGTCCTTCGCCCTGGTAGTACAGGATTGATCTTACTTACCTTTCGAAGTTTCCTTGCAAGAAATCTGATATCTGATGGTTTGAACGGATGAAACCGAAGCTCCTCTACTGACTGAACTGACGACTTTGCGCTATACAATGAAAGGATCGCCTGCCGACTTTCGCTCTCGTTCTTTCCTTCGACGTTATCAGACACACTTGCACCAAGGCTACTCAGTGATTTGACTTCAAGAGCTCGGTCTCGTGCAAATTTAGGAATCAAATTCTCGACGCGTCGCTTATACTTACCCTGAAAGAACTCATCGAAAGCTTCGGCAAAGGCCAGGTAATTTTCCTCCCTCTTGATCAAAAGCGAACGTAGCGCGACGAATTGCATACGGGTTCTTGCTAAAGTACGATCATTCAAGAAATAGCCGTAGAGCTTTTGCGCGTCAATATGTTCAGAGAGTCCTACCCTCACTCCGCGTTCACGGAGCAAGAAGACGAACTTCTGGAGAGAATCATCCGACGCGTCACTCATAGCTTTGAAAGCGCACCGTGGATTCTCTGGTCGTCGTATTTCCTAAGGTCTTCTGGATCTTTCAACAGAACGGAGATTGTTTCCTTCACGATACTTTCTTCAAGTGGTGCGTTGCTTGATACGCCGACTCCAAGCGCAAGGAGCGAGTCCGTCCAATCAATAGTCTCCGATATCCCCGGCTTCTTGAAAACTTCGGTGTCAGCTCGTAAAGTATCCACAAAACTCACGACCTTATTTCTAAGCTCTTCAGAAGATTCCGGGACCCTGGTCGAAACGATCGCCATTTCCTTTTCCTTGGACGGATAGGTGACATAGCTGTAAATGCATCTACGACGCAGTCCGTCTCCAAGATCTCTTGTCCTATTGGAAGTTATGATCACAAGAGGCGGAGTTTTCGCTTTGAATGTTCCTATCTCAGGGACCGTAACCTGAAACTCGCCGAGAAATTCGAGCAACAGTCCTTCAAACTCTTCATCTGACCTGTCAACCTCATCGATCAGAAGTACAGCCGGAGAAATGAGAGGATCGCGCTTTTTCGAGGCGTTGCAGGCAAGTATAGTTGCAAGTAGTGGCCTCGGAACCAGAAACTCTTCGCTGAAGATTTGTCTCTCGACGTTTGTCTTTGATCTCTTTGCCTCTGCGAGCCGTATCGCAATCATCTGTTTCTGGTAGTTCCAATCATATATCGCTGAGCTCGCATCCAGTCCTTCGTAGCACTGCAATCGTATTAGCTTCACACCAAAGGAAGAAGTCAGAGCTTTTGCAAGCTCGGTCTTTCCGCAACCGGGATCGCCTTCTAGGAGTAAAGGCTTGTTCAATCGGAGCGCTATGAACAGAGGTACTAGTATATCGTCGTCAGCGATGTAACCCTCCTTTCCGAGCTTCAGTTTCAGAGACTCGATTGATTCATCTGCTTTCATCTTGTTCAAGTCTTGATCTCTTTTGCATGTCGTATAGCTTTCAATACCGTCTCTGGCTTTAGCGGGATTTCAGTAATCTTCGCCCCAAATGTCTGAAGAGCGTCATCTACAGCGTTTGCCACCGCAGAGGGAGCAACAATGGTCCCTCCCTCACCAAGTCCTTT
>DAHVAI010000211.1 GCA_027314685.1 Nitrososphaerota archaeon
GGCGCCCCATTCGAATTTCCCCGCCGAAATATTGCGAACCATTCTATCTCGGCAACGTGGTTGGATGCGGAGAATCAATAGGTACGGTGTTTCCGCTATTAGGTGAGGGAATTATCCCTAGTCTGCAGTGCGCCCAGTTACTTTGCGAGAATCTCGATAACCTCCCGGCTTATCGAGAGGCTGTCCTAAAAAAGTTCGATTATTTCAACTATGTCTACGATATAATCAAGCTAAAGCTTGCAGGGAAATTCAGCATGGTGAGACAGTTGCCTACTATGCTCAAGGTCTATAGAGAAATGAAAAAGATGGAAGATCGTTTCGGCCTAGAAGTTAGAATGAACGACTTCAAGGATATAATGTCCACCTACTAGCGTCGTTAGATTGATCATCTACCAAAAAGCGCCAGACGTTGAAACCATAGCTCAGAAGATTATTTCGACTCTTGCCCTAACTCACATAGACGGTAGTAGGCTCCATTTTTACAGGAGCAAAGGTAGCAAATCGAGACGCGTTCAGGCAAGAATCCACGGAATGGGTAGGATCTGGTTTGACGCTCTTGCGATGCAACCCCATTACATAATTGAAGTCATCTCAGAAGAGTATGATAGGCTAGATCAACCAGAAAAGGAAAAGGTCGTCATACATGAACTGATGCACATTCCTTCAAAGTTCAGCGGTGGTTTTGTCCCTCACAAAGGTAGGATAAACAGAAAGAGCGTTGACAAAATGTATCGAGACTATCTTGCCAAGTCATCACTGGCATCCAAATAGTTTTTCTAGCGATCTCTCTTTCTGATGATCGATCTGTGACAATTTGACCTGGTTTAAAGACAAAAATCTGCTACACGGAAACGAAGGTTTCAAGATAATACACAAAGCAATAGTGCTTATCTGCTCCTTTGTAATCCTCCTGATTAGCTCGTATGGAATCGTTGCCGAGATAACAGGTCACATTGATATTGTCGGTGCCGTCTTGGTAAATGTCGAATTCCCGTCCCCGTCAGTCTTCCCAATATACGCGAAACCTGTTTCTTTTCTAATGATTGCGACGCTCGCGTTAACTTATTCTAGTTTTGAACTTGCGAAACCTCACATGGTACACTTTAGGAAGTCGCAGATTTCGTTCATAAAACTCCTCGCATTCGTTGGTATCGCGCTCGCGGCCTACGAAGTATTCTACAACTTTGCAATATGGACAGCACAACTTGCAACTAGCTCTCTTCTAGGTTCTCTGAATCCCGATGTGATTATCAATTCATTCCCGAACCCAAAGACACCCTGGAACTTGGTTTTTGCGACCAAGCTTAGTACAACCGTACTTGCCATTTCCTTGTATGTTTTTTACGTTATGCGGCAGATCGAGCGAGAGGTCTACAAAGTAGACTAGACTACAGTGGGCTTGCGGCGTAAGAAGATGATTATGCCTACAATTATAAGAAGGACAACAACAATCTCAGTGTCTGTGTACGGGCCTGACAGCGCAGAGATGATGCCGTTGGCGTTCTGACCCGCAACCGCACCAACATAAACCAATATCACATTCCACATCAAGCTCCCGATTACAGAAAAGAGAGCGAATCGCCAAACCTTCATCTCTGCAAAGCCGGCAGGGAACGAAACTAGTGTTCGTACCAACGGCACAAACTTGGAAAAAAGCACCGTAACTTCCCCGTATTTTGCAAACCATTTCTCGACGGTTCTTAGATGACCTTCATTTAGACGTATGTAACGGCCGTATCTCAGCACCGCAGCTCGACCCAAGTAGTAGCCGATGTAGTAATCAATTAACGCCCCGATTAGCGACCCAACTGTTGCTACTGATACGACAATCCAGAAGTTGAGTTGTCCTTTGAATACTAAATAGCCAGCAAATGGGAGTATGACCTCACTTGGTACAGGTAACGTGGCTCCCTCCGCGGTCATTAGCGCGAAAATACCAGCATAGCCCGAACTGCTGATCAGATTCACTACAAAATTGAATATCTGCGCAGAAAGTGACATCTTCAGAATCAGAGAGGCAAAGTACGCTCCCTGTCGTTAAAAGTATTCTCGACAATGGATTGAGATTTGCGAGCCCTTAGGTTCGCATTGTAGTACAAGCATCAAACTCGCAAACGATAAATCAGGTGATCCTTAGGTGATTTCTCAACTGGGCTCGTAGCGCAGTCGTGAGTGAAAATCGCGGCGAAGCATGGATAGCGCGGCAGTGCAAAAGCAGCGCCGATCCTCCTAATAGCTTTCGAGAAGACAGCTGTAGGTCGTGGGTTCAAATCCCACCGGGCCCGTTTTCTTTATTCGTTGCTCTTTTGATGTGGTTGAAAACAAAACGGGTCAGTTAAGTCATTAGCATTCTCACACCGAGAATCTCATAAACCATAACTACACATTCGAGGGAAGAACACACTTGCTCCATGAGTTTGTTTCGGATTATAGTCGTTTTGAGATTCGTGTTTCAGGATCTCCAGCATTCGTTACATTTCTTCAAGGTCTTCCCGCTATGACGGAGCTCAGAACTAAACTTCAAAGCATGGTTGATACTCTAAATGAAAGGCCGGACGCTGGAGAATATGTCCAACGCAACCTGTGGCCACACGATTATAGAGATCTCGAATTGGAAAACTTGTTCCGATACGAGGTTGATGCTTTTCGGAGAGCGACTTATACGATTGGGAGAAGAGGTATGACCATTGATGTACAAAATATCGAATTCTTTCCAACTCACAAGGACTATGACCGACGTTTTCGCTACTAAAATGCACGACGCTCATTTTAGCTGCTTTGCAGCATTGAAGAATTTTTGAAGCTTCGAGCTCTCTGCAGCTACCCAGACAATTCTATCATTCTTGTCAAATAGAATCTTTCCTGATGCATCCAGATACTCCAGAATCTTTTTGAATGTTTGATACATGACCTTCCTAGGAAGTGAATTCCAGAGTTCGGTTCTAGTCGGCGGAATGTCACTTTCCTTGATTGCTTTCTCAACCATGATCACAGTCTCCAAAGTTGGAGAGTGACGATGGTTAATGCTACTCGCGAGGTTGGTCATCTCTTTCCGCTGTATTCATAAGCCAAATCAATCATATAAATGTATATGATTATCTCCCTGTGCGACCGCCTTTTGGCGCCCATGATTTCAGAGAAAACGAATGACGAACTGTCCAGAAGCCAAAGAAGAGTTTTGGTCGAGTGGTATTCACTTAATTGTTTAATTGAATCACGCCGGGCCCTTTATTTTCTAACTGGCAAGGGAAAAAAGTCAAAACATTTGTAATCGAGAATATCCAACCTTTTGTATTGATCGAAAAGTTGGTGCAAAGTTAAGATCCCTAGTTTTCACTCGGTGCAGGCCTTCGTTCTTTGTAGCCAAGCATTCTTTCTTTTCCTGATGGAGTAGGAGCGCCTCAATGGACGGCAACGCCATCTCAGACGAGAAAGATAGCCCAACCACTTGGACTAGCCACGACAAGCCAGCCTCCAGGATTAGAGAGAGCCGCAACATGCTTTGGTAGGTGCTCCTCACTGGGAGGCAACCAAGAGCTCAGATACTCTATCTATTCTTGGAAAGGTTCGGAATTTTATAGGGGGTTTTTTGTATAGTAACAATAATAGACTAATTTCCTATTTAAGACGTGGATTTCTATCCAGGATTGCCTGGGACGAGATTCTCAAAACTCTCGTTAACTGCCCCATAATAGCTCTTGAGGTAACTTTTG
>DAHVAI010000131.1 GCA_027314685.1 Nitrososphaerota archaeon
AATGACATGAATAGTATTAATGAGCATGTATGTCCAGAGAGCGGCCTGATGTCAGCAAACTTCGCGTTGAAAAGCTTTCTTGCAACCTCACTTGCTAGCAGTTCTATCTCGTCCGAATACTTTGTCCCTCGATAGAAATGGTCCCTGGCCGTGTAACGGTTGGATAGGTCAGAAGATAGAAAATTTCTAACTTCGGAACTTGCAAAATTCTCAGACGCCATGAGGTTCAAAGTCTTTAAGTTACGCCATTTCGAATGACTCCTCACAAGATCGCGAAGCGTCTTGGCATGTTCAAGCGCATAGTCTTCTTTCAATTATATTCTCCAGCCTCACACATTTTCTTTCACAAACAAATCAAGCATTTTCCCAGTAGTGTAACCATTGGGATCTATGGCCACATCTTTGTAGCCCAGAGCTTTGAGCCTATTCTCGATGACAGTCAACTGTGAGAAGGCCACATTAAGCGAGTCCTTGTCCACCTCAACGCTCGCCTTCTTAGCGATGGTCCTAACTCTTACTACCTTTGCACCAGTGTTTTCTTTGACGAAATTTTCTGCCTCTTCAATTAGGCGTAGGGTAGGCAGATCAATTCTCTGACCAAACGCTACTCTGCTTGATAGACATGCCTCGCTCGCTCTATCCCAGTTAGATAGACCAGCGAATCTTGCAATTGCCCTAATGGATTCCTTCCCCAGCCCTAACTCAACGAAGGGAGCTTTGAAACCTGCTTCTCTAAGTGCCTTGATCCCTGGCCTTGGAGAATGCATGTCGTCGACATGGGTTCCATCAACACAGACAGATACTGAAAGTCTCTTTGCGATCGGCATTATGCCATTTGCCAGATTGTTCCTGCAAAAGTAACATCGATTCACTCCGTTGTTTACGTATCCCTCGGTGCCCAGATCGTCCTGACTCACTACCAGTAACTCTATTCCTATCTCAGAAGCGATTCTTATGGCGGCATTTCTTTCGGATTCAGAGAATGATGGTGAAATAGATGTGACAGCAAAAGAGCGGTCGCCAAGGGCGCTCTTTGCACACAACGCAAGAAGTGAAGAATCTACTCCGGCAGAGAATGAAACTACGCAAGAATCATAGCGTCTGAACCAGCTAACAAGTTTGTTCAATGTATCCTCAGGATCCCCTAGAACTTGCATCTCAAATTACCTCAAGATTCTAGCTTTTCTGAGGCTTGTCTTGCTGTGATCTCTATGACAGACCTCAAAGAAATGTCAAATTCCTCCGCTACCTTCTTCACATCTTCGTACTCGGGTTTCAATCTAGTTTGTCCATCGATTGATGCCGTCTTCAATCGGATTTGTCTAGATTTTCCTCCAATGCGTATGCTGATAATCTCTTCGCTTCGTTTCACAATCCATCTTTGTGTTTCGGTGATCTTTACACCCAAAGTACCTGTTTCTCTAACTAGGATGTTCGCAAATTTGGGAGCTGCACTTTTGGCACAAGTCAATCGAACTGTGAATCCTGGTCGACCCTTTTTTCCAGTGTACGGCGACGCCGTCGCATCTAATGCGCCTTCGGCTATAGACACTTCAATGGTACGTGCCAGAACTTCACCGGTTACGTCATCAACATTTGATT
>DAHVAI010000218.1 GCA_027314685.1 Nitrososphaerota archaeon
CTCGTATAGCTTTACGTGCGTGACTTTTTCCCTTTTCTCCTCGTCCGGTGGCTGCCTCGACGGCAACCATAATCAGTTCCTTATATTTCGCCTCAAGGGTCGAACCTGAATCGTTCTTCCCGGGTATCGCGCTTCTGCGAAGTGAGGCGAGTGCATCAGTCAGTCTAGGGTCATACTTGTCCAGAGTTTGGAAGACTTCGTGAACCCTGCCCATTTCCTCGACTAGATAGTCCTTCGTTTCCTCTTTCATTTAGATCGCAGGATTTCTCTCCTTCGCTTTGCTATTAAGCGTTCAAAATATCGAATCAAGGTTTGGCAAAGTCAAGTGCCAGAGTAGCTAGCGAAAGAGCGCCATACTTCAAGACATCTTCATCAACTTTGAACTTTGAGCTATGGTTTGGAGCAGTGCACCCCTTCTTCTTATTCTTTGTCCCAATATAGTAAAAGACTCCCGGAGCTTTTTGCAAAAATCTTGCAAAGTCTTCTGCACCCAGTTTCACATCTATTTCCATCGTCTTTGTCCCTCGAATAGTCTTCAATATCTTTAGCGCGCGTTCGGTTGCCTTTTCATCATTGTACGTTATAGGATATGGATCTTTTACGAACTCTAGAACGTACTTTGCGCCATAAGCTCTGCAGGTATCGTTCGTAATCTGTCGCATGTATTTCTTTGCAAGTGACCTAGTCTTTTGATCCAATGTCCGCATGGTGCCTTCCAACATGGCTTCGTTGGGGATGATGTTGTCTTTGGTCCCGGAATGAATGCTGCACACAGAAAGGACGAATGGCCTTATCGGGCTGATCATTCTGCTCGAAATGGCCTGGAGCGCATTGATAAGTTGAGCCGAGACGAATATTGGATCGACTGTTTGATCTGGTCTTGAACCATGCCCCCCCTTTCCCAGAATCTTGATCTTAAACCCGTCCGGAGTAGCCATGAATGGTCCTGCCCTTATGCCAAAAGTTTTGGCGGGATATTCGCCCCAGATATGCAAACCAAACACGTAATCGACTTTAGGCTTTATCATCGCTCCCGCCTCTATCATCGGCTTTGCTCCCCCAATTCCGCCATCTTCCTCTGCGGGTTGAAACAGAAATTTTACAGTACCGCAAAGCTCGTTCTTGTGTTTCGATAGAAGCATTGCTGCGCCTAGAAGCATAGCTACATGCGTATCGTGACCACAGGCGTGCATTACACCTTTGTTCTTTGATTTGAAAGGAAGTTCCACCTCCTCTATGACTGGTAGGGCGTCCATGTCGGCGCGAAGAGCTACCACTTTTCCAGGCAATCCACCCTTTAGCAGTCCAATCACTCCGTTTCCACCCACATGTGTCGTTACCCTTATCCCTATTTTACGAAGTTCATATGCCACTAGCTCGGCGGTTCTGAATTCCTTGAAGGATAGCTCCGGTTCCGAATGGATCTTCCGACGGATATCGATAATCTTTGGTTCAATTTCGTTTGAATCGCGCTCAATTGTTGATACCGAGCTTCGTTGCTGTTTTGGGATCAAGATATTATTCTGCAATCACTTTTTTCTGCCAAGGCTTATTAGGCGTTTTGCGAAGAGTTGATCCATGGAAGCGTTAATCGTTGATGACATTTTGGATGACTTCGTCTATGGGAAGCTCAAATCCAAGAAAGCTGCTATCATCGTCCCGAAGACTAGGAAGTTGATCTCAGCTGCGAGACGCGCCAAGATTCCAGTCATCTATGTATGTGACGCACACCTCGACAGTGATCCTGAAATCAAGCTTTGGGGGCCTCACGCGATGAAGGGTAGTCACGGTGCAAGAGTGGTTGACGAACTAAAGCCTAGAAGGGAGGATTACGTTCTAGAAAAAAGGGTCTACAGCTCATTCCACGAGACAGGACTAGATCTCTTGCTCAGGGACTTGAAGATTGACTCGGTTGTGATTGTCGGACTGTACACAGATATCTGCGTTAGACACTCCGCGGCTGATGCATTTTATCGAGGCTACAGAATAACGATACCTCGAGATTGCGTAGAATCTCTTGTCGATGGAGAAAATGAACCAGGCCTAGAATATATCAAGAAGATGTATGGCGCGAGAATAGTCACAAGCGATAACTTGGTTCAGCACTGGTCCAAGCTCGTTGCCAATGCTAGTGCATAGACCTTCCGCCGTCGACGACTAGAGTTTGCCCGGTCATAAAATCGCTTTCCGAGCTGCAAAGAAAAAGTACAGTACCAGTAAGATCCTTCGGGTACTGGTCACGCTGTAACGCGCGCGACTTGATCATCTGAGTTATGTATTGTTGGTCCTTCATCACTTCCGTGTTTGCTTCAGTTATCGTAAACCCCGGCGCGACTGCGTTGATGGTAATGTTATACTGCCCTAGTTCTCTGCAGATGGCCCTGGTAAATCCGACTACAGCTCCCTTCGAGGCTACATAATGCGACAACATCGGAGTGCCATTGAAGAAGGTTCCTGAAGAGATGTTGATTATCTTACCACTCTTTTGTTCGCGCATGTAAGGAAATACCTCCTTTGTGCAAAGCCAAGTTCCCTTGACGTTAACCGCCATAACTTTGTCCCATTCTTCGACGTCGATTTCGAAGAATGATCGACGTTTTAGTCCTGCGTACAGACCGGCATTATTTATCAGAACATCGATTCTCTTGAATTCCTTGAAGGTTTCTGCTGCTAACCTGTTTGCGTCAGATTCCTTGGAAACATCACCGGTTATTGCAAGAGCCTCACCGCCAGATTTGCGGATCTCGTCAGCTGTTGAATTTGCGCCATCATGTAAGATATCGGACACTACTACTTTGGCGCCTTCCTTGGAAAGTGCCACTGCGTAGGCCTTGCCAATTCCTCTCGCTCCACCGGTGACAATTACAACTTTATCTTTCAATCTCATGACGATTCCGGCAACCTCTGAGAGTTATTACAGTTTTGGTGGATTGCTGCGAAGTCGTGAAACATGATTGAATTTATAGAACAGCCAATCCATTGGAAATTATTATGAAAATCGGAGTCGGGCTTCCAGCCACAATACCAGGAACTTCGGGAGAGTTGATCATTCCGTGGGCAGTCAGAGCAGAACAGTTGGATTTCTCAACTCTTGGGATAATAGATAGAATTGTCTATCCGAATTATGAATCACTTATGACTCTTGCAGCTGCGGCTGGTGCGACACAGAGGATTCATCTCATGACGACTATTTTGCTTGCCCCAGTTAGGGAAACAGCCCTTCTAGCCAAGCAGGTTGCCACGCTCGACCGTATATCCGGAGGGAGGTTTACTCTAGGTCTTGGAGTCGGCGGTCGGAAAGACGATTCTGATGCCACTGGAAATATTTTTGCAACTCGGGGAAAGCGCTTCGAGGTACAGCTGAGGCTGTTGAAGCAAATCTGGTTAGGAGAGAGTATCAGCCAAAGTGTTGGATCCATCGGACCTGAGCCGACTCGAGTTGGAGGGCCTGAGATACTACTAGGAGGCCGTGATCCAAGAGCCTTAGCTAGAGTTGCAAAATGGGGAGATGGGTATATGAGCGGCTCTCAAGAACCCGAATCTGCAATCACAACCTTCAAGCAGATAGAAGAAATGTGGCGCGGCAACAACAGGAAGGGAAAACCACGGTTGGTTGGTTCACTTTACTTTGCTCTAGGCGATAGAGCTCAAGAGTTGGGCTATTCCTACCTGAGAAGCTACTATGGGCAAGATCCGCGCTTTGCAGAGCGAGTTGCAAAGAGTCTTCGCTTTGATAGTGAAAGCATAGTCAATAGACTTGACGCTTTCGAGAAGGTCGGAGCTGATGAGGTAATAATATGGCCTTGCGTTGCCGAGCTCAACCAGCTCGACTTACTGTCGGAGACGCTCGCCTCGCGCTAGTTCTGATCTGGTTCTACAGCAATCATAGTAAGAGTGGAGCGGACGTTATCCAAGCGCCTAAGGCTGTTGGTTATGGTCTCCTTGACCTTCTCCATTGTATCAGCTTCCACTTTCGCTATCACATCATAAACCCCGTAGACGACGTGCACTTCGGTAACATTCGGAATGCCTTTAAGTTGCTTGATCAGCTCTTGCTCGTTTCCAACTTCTGCGTTTATCAAAACAAATGCCTGGGCAGTCATTCTTCTCTGACTGAATCTATGGGAGCTGTGATTAATAGTTATTCCTTGATTGTTTGAGCAGAAAAAGATAGCGTGTGTAGATTTGTAGCAATTTAAACGGATGCAGGATGCTCTCCCAAGAATTCCTTCTCCTCCCACATATCGAACGCCGTAGCAGCGGAGGCGGCTTGCGTAATAATCGCAATTGCATTGATGACATGAATGAACAATATGATTGTCTGAAACACTGATCCGAAATGCATCCTTATACTTGCAAACAGAATCAATCCGAGTAGACCCTACACTACCGCGAGTATGGCGGTGGTCTTGCTAATCCTCTTGATTCGATCAGGACATGCGGCCTTCCGGACGCTTCTATACGCATACATAGCGACTCCAACAACTATAACGCCGACTAGTCCGTGCAAGTCATAGGTTTCTGAGCCCGGAAGTACCGGGATAAGAACTATCAATATCTGGACGAATGCTGTCCATACCAGAAGATACATCGCAGACCAGGTTTTCATGGAAGCGGTCGCCTTGCATTGTATTGGTCGTCGCATTTAAACAACCATCCCACGTCATCTTTGCAGAGCTGCCCTAGTTCAGACGACTAACTCCAAACGTCGAGTTTTCCGGTGCGTTTGTTTGAACATTTCAGAGGTGTTGGGGATTTTTGGAAGGAGCCCTTGGACTAGTTGCGAGCTCGTGCAGAAGAGCTACCTGCCAACAACCAATTTCAATCTCAAGTGGTTTAGCACGAAAACAGAAAACAATAATTCACCTAAAGTAAGACAATCCGCGCGAATGACCGAGGTCAAGAAGCAAAGAAAGCGCAAGCTCCAGGTTGAGACTGAAGACCCAAAGGCTGAAAACATGGACGCGATCAGCCAACGCCTAGCAAAGCTCGACTCTAGGCGCCAGGACCTTGCAAAAAAGCTTGATGACGCCCAGTCTCGGTCAGACTATGAAACATTCCAGAAGATTGGGAACAGTTACCTTGGAACGATACTGGAGAGCATAAACCTCTACATCGATCTCATCAAGGAGATCAGCTCTGATCCCGTGGCCACGGAACTAAAAACAGAGTTTGCAGATATTGTGAAGAAAGGTAGCAATACAAAGGGTCTAGAAGGGCAATCGGAATGGATCTCCAACGACGTCTCACCGTTGTACGAAAAAGTGAGGCAGATTTGCGCTTGCGTTTATGCAGCCGTTGCAAAGATTGATCAGGAAGCAAACAGGATTGCCTAGCGGCGTATCCCTGCTTCTCTGAGCATTTCTCTGGCTCGGACTTCTGCGTCCCGAACGTGGTTCGGGCACCTAGCCATCGATTCGCCATAAACTTGCGCCCAGAGCCATCCTTTCGCGTAAAGGGTTTGAGTTGTACTCTTTGCAGAAATTCCACAAACTTCACAGTGAAGTTCCAAAAATTCTCCTGTCGGCAATTCGCGAGTTTGGAAAAAGTTCAGGATAGAAAAGTGTTGCCAAAGCTCAAAGTTAACTGGTGTAAGACGCGTACACGTTGAATTCCGCCGAAGCCCCAAACGGCGTGAATATTTGAATCGTGTACTCCTGCCCTCCCACTATACCTAGCTGTTGGTACGGCGGGTTCGGGCTGTATAGAGTACTGATGTAGCCCAAGTATAGCAGGACAATGTCTTGATGTGGTTTTATCGTCAGCCCAATCTGGTCTGCAGGGATTGGCGTACTGCCAGGGCTCGGTTGCACGACAGAGCCGTTTGATAAGATAAGGAAAGTGGCGACCGTCTCAATTGACGAATTCGAAGGTGGTCTAGGGTTTGCGGGAACCGCACTTTTTGTTATCGTCGAGACTTCTGTTATCGTGATTGACGTCGTACTAGTCGAAACGATTGTCGTTGTGGTAACGTTCGACGAATTGGAACTTGAAGCGCCTGAACTCAGTATGTTCATGCCGGAAATTGTTATTGGTGTGCGACCGGTGTTGTTCAAGATTACCAATAGCGTGGTCGGATATATCTCGGTCCCGGTCACTTCAGAAAGATTATCTCCAATGGGCGTTGCCACCTTCCACCAAGGCTGCGAGGTAATGTCCTGGATGAATGATCCCGGGGATGCTAGAGACACGTTCCAAGAGTCTGAAGGTATCGAAACTCCCTGCACCGCAGCTTCTATCTGGAATGCCTGTTTTCCTGATGAGCTAGAGACAAGCACAGTCGGAGTCAACCCGAGTATGAATCCGGCTGAAGAATCTGGTTGCACGACTGTGCCGCCGTTTGAGAGGCTTACCACAATCTGGTCCATTGGGATGCTCGCAGTATAGTTTGCTCCCCCAAAAGTCACAGTCGCGTTTTCAATGCTAAACCTTACTTGGTCGTACGTTCCGCTTGGGACTTGAGCGCTACCCAGCGTACGACTGAGGTTCAAGACAGAAAGTATATCCACAACTCCGCCTTTAGCCACATTGACCCACACTGAATTGTTTTGAAAAGTAGTGTGCGCTTCAATGTCGTTATAGTAGATGTAAACATGAGTTATACCAACCGGGATGTTCGGCGGGTCTGGAGGATCTGTTATCTGAGCGGCAAGGACGCCTGTTTGAATTGTCGAGCTTACGATTGTAGTACTTGTTGTCACAGTTGTGTTGCTGATCAAGGTGCGAGTCTGACTGGTAGGCGTAGTGATTAGCTTACCATTTTCCAGCGCGGTAACACCACCGATTATGCTCGCGGCGATCAGAATGCCCACCAGTACCATGAGCAACAGACGCCTCGCTCCACTCATAGGAGTGAAAACTCGTCATACGGCTTATTGAGTTTTAGGTATTCCCATACAGATTTCTTCAAACCAAAGCGATTATCTACGCGGCAGCAATTTGATTCTCTGACAGATTCGAGAGTTCATTATCTTTAAGTCGAAGATCTGAAAGGGAGAAACGAATGATGGTTGGATCAGATGGAGCGGACCTGAAGGGGAACACGCTCCGAGTCTACACATACCTCTTCAAGGTACAGAGATCCGGGGTGAGAGAGACCCAGAGGTCTCTGGGATTCAAGAGCGCGTCTCTAGCACAATACCATCTGGACAAGCTTGTAGACCTTGGGATGGCGACGAAGGATGAAATTGGAAATTACTTCTTGGCAAGAGAGATCAAGATTGAGGCGCTCGAACAGTTCTTGAAGATAGGGACGTACCTCATCCCAAGATTTGTACTCTACTCTGTGATGCTCACTTTTCTGTTTGTCTATTTTGTACTTGCGGTTGGAGATGTAATCTCAAGCATAAGTATATGGGCGTACATATTTGCAATCACTGGTCTTGTGATAACCTGGTACGAGACCGTTCGTGCGTGGCGAAGAAGCCCGTAGCATGTCTTACGAATAGTTAAAAACCCGGTCAATCGAAGGTTCAGCACCTTCGGAGATGTCAATCAAATGTCCACCGCAGCTGAAAGACGTGAAAAGAAGCGACTTGAAAACGAAGATAAAGTTCAGAAGGCTCTTGCGACGCTATCCCAAGTGGTAGATAGCAACATCACGCCGAGAAACATTCGCAAAATAGTCAAAGACGCAATTAACATGCTGAATGACACCAAGATCTCTATTGGAGTGCGTGCGGCCAATTCAATATCCATACTTGAGGAGGTCAGCCAAGATCCGAATATGCCATCATTCAGCAGAGTGACCATCTGGTCTGCTGTTTCAACTCTCGAATCTGTCAGAGAATCCTAACCGGATTTCATCTGACTTTCTAGTTCCTCTACAGCACGTTTTACTTCATCGACTGATGCCTGATCGTCAAGTGTCGTAATATCGCCAACTGATTGCATGCCGTTTGCAACAGCCTTCACCACGCGTCTCATTATCTTGCCTGATCTTGTCTTTGGCAGCGATTTTACAAAGTGAATCTCTTCAGGAGTTGCTAGTGGCCCTATTGCCTTCCTCACGTGCTCTCTAAGATCCCTAGAGAGCTCATGTGTAGGATTCTGTCCAGCCTTTATGATAACGAAGGCCACAATCTTTTCGCCCTTGATTTCATCAGATTTGCCTGCTACAGCTGCCTCAGCAACCGCAGGATGAGAAACAAGTGCATCCTCTATCTCGATAGTTCCCAGTCTGTGACCTGAGACTTTTAACACCTCGTCTGCTCTCCCTAATAGCCAAAAATAGCCATCCTCGTCCTTTACGCAATAGTCGCCGGCATAGTAAACGCCCGGAAACTTGCTCCAGTACACCTGCTTGTAGCGATCTTCGTCATGATAGAGAGTCTGGAGCATTCCTGGCCAAGGTTTTCTTATCACGATGTACCCCCTTTCGCCAGCCTTTGCTGGCATCCCGTCTTCATTCAGTACTTCTGCTTCCACTCCGGGCAGAGAAAACGTTGCTGATCCCGGTTTTAGTGGTACCAGGCCCAAATTAGGAGAAGCAGAAACAAGAATACCACCTGTTTCAGTCTGCCACCAAGTGTCTACTACAGGACACCTTCCACCTCCGATTTTTTCGAAATACCACAGCCAAACGTGTGGATTTATCGGCTCTCCTACCGAGCCAAGAATTCTTAGCGATCGAAGATCATGTTTGGCATGAGGCTCGTCGCCATATCTCATCAGTCCTCTTAGAGCAGTTGGGCTGGTATAGAGGATATTCACACCGTATCTCTCGACCATTTCCCACAACCTGTCGTTGTGAGGATAATCTGGCACGCCTTCGTAAAGAAGCGAAGTCAGTCCAAGCGACAACGGACCAAAGACTATGTAGCTATGACCAGTTACCCAGCCGATATCAGCGGCGCACCAGTAGACATCCTCGAGCTTTGGATCAAAAACCCATCTTGCGGTCGCATTCACGAATGTGAGATAACCACCAGTTCCGTGAACTATTGCCTTTGGTTTTCCGGTCGTGCCAGAGCTATAAAGGAGATACAGCGGGTGATTTGATTCGAGCTCCTCAGGAGCTACATGCTTCGTGGTTGTACTCGCCATAAGATCAGCCCACCACAAATCTCTTCCCTGTTTCATCGAGATTTCTTCTCCGGTTCTTCGGTGCACAATCACTTTCTCTATCCGAGGAGAAGTGGCCAGAGCTTCGTCCGAGATTTCTTTTAGTGGGATTATCTTTCCTCTTCTATATCCACCGTCCGCCGTTATGAGAAGAGTCGAACCAGAGTCATTGATTCTGTCTGAGAGTGCCTGACTACTGAAGCCTGAGAAGACTACGGTGAATGCTGCTCCCAGCCGGGAACAGGCTAGCATTGCGACAGGCAGCTCCGGAATCATCGGAAGGTAAATTGTGACCTTCTTCTCACTGTTAATTCCCAGTTCCTTTAGGACGCCAGCAAACCTGTCAACTTCGTTGTATAGATCTTGATAAGATATCGCCTTTCTTTCGCCTTTCTCTCCCTCCCAGTAGTAAGCTACTTTGTTTCGAAGTGTGCTCAAGTGCCTGTCAAGACAATTGTAAGATGCGTTCAGTTTTCCGCCAACGAACCACTTTGCAAACGGAGGTTTCCAATCGAGGACTTTATCCCAGGACCGAAACCAGGAAATGTTCTGCCTAGCAATATTGCCCCAAAATTCTTCCGTGTTTGTTAAGGAATCTTTTTGATAATCAAAATACTTGTTTAGAGGAAGGAATTTTGAGCCAGTTGGGAGTGTGCCTTCTTCTTGGATTGACATTACACTCGAGACAAGCCAAAGTACCGAAATAAAAGAAGTACGCTTATTGTTGTTTCTTCGATAGCTTCCAAGCTAATTCAGTTGCAATCTCAGACTTTGTCTTTCCGCGAATGTCGATTCCCTCTTTCTCTGCCGCGGCATAAAGAGGGTCGTCGGCCGAGAGAGTTGGCGTGGCTGATGGCTGCACTGGAGCTGGAGGAGGCTGTTGCGGTGTTGTTTGAGGCGTACCTTTTGATCCCGATTCGAACTCCTTTCTTGCCTCGCCCAACGCTCTTGCAAACTTGGGAATCCTACTTGCGCCAAACAAAACAATGATGACTACCGCTATAAGGAGCCAGACAACTGGATCGTCGAGTGCCAATGCATTTCTCCTCTTACTAAGTCACATCTTGTATTAAAGCGCTTTTTCCCGGTCTAGACAGATCTCTCGTCCAGCCTGTGAAAGAGCGTTTCTCGTCACTACTACTAGCTGCAAAGCGGGGTTGATATTGAAAATTGGCGCTGTATAATACTTAAATTAACTCAGTGTTCGCAGAAGTGAAGATTGAGCTATTCGAGCCACTCCTTCACTCCAAGAGGAAACAGTCCAAAAAAGGACAAGAAGCGAAAACAGGAATTTCACAAGCACAAGATAAAACTGACCGAAGAAAACCACGCTGATTTTTCTACGCTAAAAGAACGCGTAACGTTGGCGCTTGAGAAACTGGGAAATCAGAAATTCTCGCCAGAGCCAGGCGGCTATACGTTTTCCAACTGGATGACCAGTTTTAACATGCTGTTGGATGACTTTGAAGAAAAAGTTGGTCCTGAAAATCTTCCAAAAGAATACCATGAATCAAGACAAACACTCACGGCAGAGCTGATGAAGCCCGTTGACACTCGCGAAATTGATGCTG
This sequence comes from Nitrososphaerota archaeon, assembly GCA_027314685.1. Next base: position 10,635 of record DAHVAI010000218.1, read on the forward strand.
AGATCGAAAAAGCTGAGAGCGAGATAAAGTCCACCGAGCTCGATATCGCCAAGATGACCAGCGAACTAGGCATGATTCGAGAAAACGAACGAAAAAATAGTTCGGAAATTGACGCTCTCAGAAGGAAACGCATAGATTCTGAAAAGGAACTAGTAAATGCTATGAATGATCTGAATTCCGCTAAGAAGAGACAGAAATTCTTCTCTCGATTACTGTCAGCAAAGAAAGCAGACGAAGTCGATTCTGCAAAGAGTAGAGTTGATTCTATAGTGGAAGTGCAGAAAACCATTGACAGGAGAGTCTTTGAATTGGAGCGCGAATCTCTACCAACCGATAACGATCTGGAGAACCGCGTTTCGGTTTTGAGACAGAAACTTGTTGATTTGCGCTACGGGATCGCTGAATGGGTTGAAAGGAAAGAACGAATTATGCAGCTGTCTGAAATGAGAAACGCCGCGGCTACAGAACTGTCGAAGAAGATAGCTGAATTGGATGCCACTATAGAAGGTAAAACTCCTCCAGACGTCGCTGGATGAATCCAATCAATCGATAAGAAAAAAAGAGACTAGTAATCAAGGGTTTTTTTCCGGAATTACTAGTTGTCGTGAAGGTACTTCGTCTTGTCTACGCAGTGTCGCTTTCAGCTGTTGGTTCAACTACAGATTCGCTTGAGCCAGAATCCGAAGATTCGGACGAAGCTCCCTCTGAACCTGCGCCAACGACTGTCGCGCTAGCAAATCGTGGACCTACTCGGTCAACTTTGATCTTGACCTTTTGTCCCACCTTTGCTCCCTGAACGAAGATCACGAAACCTTGGACTTTGGCAACTCCGTCGCCCCGTCTTGAAAGTTCAGTGACTTCTACGTCGTATTCCTTCCCTACTTCTACTGGTTTTGGACCCATTGGAGGTCTGCCTCCGCCGAATCCGCCGTTTCTTCCGTAGCCGCGACTGTCGCGGTCTCTTCCGTAGCTCATGATATAGTTACGCTCAAGACCAAATGTATTTCTTCCACAATATAAGTAAAGCTCCATTGGATATGGCAGAGTACTTAGCGATTTGCGATTGAGATATCAAGCACCAACATTGAGAATGTGTAAATACTTGAAGGCGCTGTTGCTTTGAACTCGTCGAAATATTTTGCTCTAATCAAACTCGGTGCGGAAAAAGTGCTAAATAAGCTTACAGTGCATTCAACTCATTCGTTAAATACGATTTTGACGTATTTTCCAAAGTTTGGGTGGATTCTATGCAAAGCACTGAGCAGAGACCGACTTCAGCCGCTAGAGTCGACTATGAACGTGTAATGTCGTATCTCGAAAAGATAGGCGCGCCTTTCTTTAACAATGAGGCTGGAAGGCGCGTGAACGAGACCAGAACGCTCGAAATCACCAAACAGATTTCAGGATATCTTGCGAATGATTCGGATTTGAACGGATGTCGTTTCTTCCTAAAACTTGAGTATGAGAATCCGTTAACAAAATCGGTCAAAGGGCGTGCTGTTGCTTCCATGGTTTTGAATGCGATTCAAACAGGAGCAATATTTGGGAGGTCTGGTAAAAAGAAAAAATGGATTGAACCCACATCGGGAAATACAGGAAGAGGGTTGGCTGAGATAGCAGATATCTTAGGGGTCGAGTTTACAGCTGTATTTTCAAGGCTCGACGTATCCCAGACTATAACTAAGGATCTTCTAAGTTATGGAGCTAAGATAGTTACGATAGGCTGCGAGTACTCTCTTTCAGATATTGAGTCGCTTGCCAAAAATAGAAAGAAGACAATTTCATACTACTGGTCAAATTTTGGCGGGGCAAATGCCGATACGCAAAAGTTGCTAAGTGACAAGGTCTCAGAGGTAAGAGGAGACAGACTAAACCAGGTGTTGAAACAAGTAGACGGTAAGTTATTGCTGGATAAAATTCTCCCTCTCGCTATAGAGGCATCGAGCAAGCCAATCGTCTCGCGCGCCGAGCACGGCGAGTTTGAAGACCTGAAGGGTGAGATACGAAAGAGTATTCCAGAGCTTGACGACGAGAGCAGAATAGTCGGGTTTGTCTGTCCCGAGGGAAACACATCGTTACTCGTTAGCACTCTCCTAAACCAGCTCGGGTTTACAAACGTATGCAACATCCAGGGCGGCGCCAAGTCACTTCGGACCAATCAAGGGATAAACAGCGCGAGCAGCGAGTATTGCCCAGTTCCGGGAACTTCGATAACGAAAAGTAGCATTGATTTCGTAAAGAAACTCGTTTCTGATAATCCGGATGAGTACTTCACATTCATGCAGTATGAGAATCCCGAGAATGTCAACGCACATCTGAAGACAACGGGACCAGAGTTGGAGGAGCAGGTAAATGGTCTAGACTATGTAGTGTGTACATTCGGAAGCGGCGGCACTGCCGCCGGTATCGCAAAGTACTTCAAGGAAAAGAAGGTCATAGCCGTGTTTCCCAGAAGGCCTGTTGAAGGGATCAGGACTCTTGGAGGTGTGGAGGGTCTCGCTTTTTACGAGCCGAAAATTTATGCCAAAGTGATGGAGGTGGGAACAGATCGACTTGAATCTGTTCTCCGATACTTTGTGAAGAATGGACTGCGATTTGGCCCCAGCACAGCGGTGGCAGTGGTTGCGGCTATTGAAGTTGCGCAGAAGGAGAAAGGCAAGATCTTTGCCATAATTGCTGCAGACAGCTTGGATAGCTACAAGACAGAGTACAAACATCTCCTATAGCTTGTGTGCTCGTTGTCCGCAGTTTCAGCTCCAAGAGAGCTTCCCATACTTTCGATACTAGAGTCAATAGACTTTGAAGACCACTTTGTGATTTTAGGCGATGTCGGAACCGGAAAGAGCACTGTCACGCCTATTCACGAGTTTAAGAAATTCTCGCACAGAGAGGTCGTGATCCGCGAGCCGTCCAGAGCTTCTTGCAACGCACTGTATTACTCGCTCGTATCACTATATCCTGATATGGAAAAGGAGCTTTGCGTCATAACGAAGGACACGAAGATCAATCTCAGAGGTAGGATCAGGATAGTAACGGATGGGGTTTTGCTCAGGATGCTCGCGGAAGATTCGCTCCGCAGAGTCTCAATTTACTTTGATGAAAGTCATCAGATGAGCTCGCAACTTGAGCTTTGCATGTCACTTGCAAAGAAAAGCCTCGCGGAGTCGGGAAACTTGATCAGGATAATGAGCGCCACAATTGACCCGACGGAGTTCATGTCGTTTCTGGGAGTTAAGAAATTGCACACCATCACAGGGAGGAGATTTCCTGTCGCTATAGATGTCGAGCTTGCAAGGGACACCGATGGGATGCTTGACGCACTTTCCTTGTACCTCTACTCTCAACCAAGAGAAGAATCCTGGCTCGTGTTTCTACCGACCAGGCGGCTTGTCGAGAAGTATGCAAAGAGTTTTGGCGGCGTGTACGTGCACGGTGGTTTGGAAGGCTCCGAGATAAACAGGATACAGCAGAGAGCCGAGATTGACAAGAATCTCAAGATATTTGCGACTAACGTAATCGCGTCTTCGGTAAATGTATACGTGGATAACGTGCTCGTGTTCAACGAGATGATCGATGGGAAGGACAAGCTCGGACATAAAGTCCTTGAATACAAGTCGATAGACAACAACTCTCTTTTGCAGATGATCGGGCGCGTCGGGCGGTTCAAACCTGGGAGAGCTGTGATAATCACAGACACTCCGATTCCCAGAAACATATCGCCCGTCAAGGTTAGCAAAGCACTTGAGAAAGAGACGCCGTTTGACCTAGTACTCTTGATGTCAAAGTACGGTTTGAAGCTCTCGAACCTTGAATTCATGTCCAAGGTCAACGCAAACGAACTAGAGTTTGCTGAAAAGTGGCTGTTCGAGATCAAGGCAATAGACAAGGAAACTCACACTATAACCAAGAAGGGACTTTTGATGAGCGAGATTCCTTACGATCCTGATTTTGCTCACATGATCTCGGACGCCCTGATCTCTGAGGATTATGATGTCGCTCGATTCCTACTTGCATCTGGGTCTTTTGGAGATTCATTGAACCACGCGTACAGGCTGGAGTCTGAGGCGCTGGCTCTTGAATATCTGTACGGGCTTGATAACAAGAGCGAACTAGGAGTAAAGGCAATACTGTTGAAGAAATATTCAGAGGATCACGAGGCGCGGTTTGTTTCAACTCTCGCAGACAACGGGATCTTCCCGAGGTTTGTCGAGGAGGCCTGGAAGAACTATGAAGCTGCGAGAGAGTCTCTTAACGATCTGCTACCACGCAAGATTCCACGAGAAGTGCACTCGGGTCTTGAACAATCTTTTCTCTCAGAGTATCTCAAAGACTGTCTGACGTTTGAGAAGTTCTTCCTTCACGAGGCTCAGGAGTTTGGAATTGATAACTTGAAGATTGAAGGAGAATTTTACGCAAGGTCCCTCACGATGAATTTCAGAAAGATCCTGTTTGACATTGTTGCAATGTAGCTTTTGCCAGCCCTTGTGATCTACTATTGTGGATCTTCTAGGAACCAATCGATTTCAAAAGGCTTAACCTGAGATGAACGCTTCAGGCGAATTCAATGAAGCGGTTTGCCCGAAGGATCAAACGATTGGTAGTCGGCATTCGGAGCAAAAGCTTCTATCATCTTCATTTCTTCTTTGCTATCGTTTTTCATCCAGTGCCTTTCTCCGGGCTCTAGAAGTATCATCGTCTCTGGGCCGACGCGGTGCTGCTTTCCATTGATGAACACGTCGCACTGCCCCTGGATGATGTAGATGAAACTCTCGCTATTGTGATAGTGTTCTTTGTTTTGGGCTCCAGGCGCGTAACTGACCACGTCTGCGGCAATGTGCTTTGCGTTGGTCCTCTCCCTGTTTGAAAGAAAAACGCGCTTTCTACCGGGGTAGTTCGAGACTGGCTCTTTCTCCTTCACGACTATCGTTGCCATGATCTTTGATTCCAACTCGCTTTTGAAATTGGCAAGGATATTTGCTTTTTGCAAATCTCAATGCGCAATAATTTAGGAGTATCACATTCAGAATATACCAAGTCAGTTCTAATGCGCATGAGACGCGAGCGGAAACGTGTACGTTCCGACTATGGTATTTTTCCAGAAGAGGAGCAAATTCCAGTTAGATCAAGGAATGCATACTAGTTAGAGAGGATGGAGAAGCCCATCAGCGAGTTCGATTCCGTAGTCTTTCAAGTTCGGCGAAGAATGGCTCTTTTGAGATCGCATCATATATCGTTTCCAGTGCGCTCAATTCATCGTTCACACACTCTTCAATGTCTTTGTAGCGCCGTAATTTGTAAAGATGAGAAATTTCCGAATTCTTGAATGCGCTCGGTTTGAGACCGAATCTTTGTCTCCACTCTTCTGAGAGGTGAGTTTGTCTCCAGGAGCTGATCAACGTCGATAAAATCTGGGCCATGGAATAGAATGTTCCAAAGTTGCTTGTGCGATACTGGATCTTCATTGAGTTTGTTAAAGAGACATTGCGAAAAAAGAAATGGTCAGTCCAGTCTAAAATTGAATGTGACAAAGTAGTCGCCGCCTCTCAATAGATGGTGAGGAATGTTCATCCAATCGTTGAGAAAAGCTACTATGAATTATTTCTCAGAGTCATAGTTCCAGATCTTGAAGATATGGTTTTGCATGTTTCGTCTGTACTGGATTGTGATCAGCTTATCCTCCAACGGGTCCAATCCAGTTTTTCAACATCTTATCCGAAGGTTAGCAATCTCCAAACCACTATAACATTTGGTCAGTCCAAAACTACATTCTCAAACAGCCGCCATCTGATCAGACTAGCTTTTCGGCGCTTAGGTCTTGAATTTCAATTGCCGCCTATTTCGTTCAGGTCGAGGTTTAGGTGGCATCCTCCGAAGCAGCGCTACCTGCGCTCGTCGCAATCTCTTTGACAATCGCGGATGTCTTAGATTGTTCCGTGGCTAGCCTTGTCTTTACCTGGTTTTGCAGCCACAGTTCGATGCTACCAATCGGGGCCTGTAGATGCTCTTGTTGCTCATGCTCTACGAATTGTTGGTTCCTGAGCCATTCTTCTGTGCTTCCCAGCGGGGCCGGAAGGTGCTCCTTTGGTTCTTGCTCGACGACAGGCTGCTTTCGTAGCCATTCTGCCATCGAGTCGCTCGGCATCTGCTTTGCCTTTTCCAGTTTGCCCTCCTTGCTTCCATGTTTCTTCTTTGCTTCGTTCTCAATCCACGCTTCAAAGGTATCTCTCACTGTGCTTCTCTTAGGCGCCTTGCGAATGCTTTTCTTTTTCTTGGCTGCCTTGGGCTTCGAGTGTATCCTTTGGGCCTTTTTCTGGGCTTTCGCCATAGTTATGGGTCAAGATGCGTTGCACAAATACCTTATGTTTACTACAGTAGAGAGTGGTTTAATAAAAACCTGAGGAAACGCCCGAAAAGAGGAAAAGAAAGAAGAAGACAAGTAGTGAAGGACATCAAATCGATAAGAGAAAAAGATAGATCTGGCTGGAGTGGTAGCGAGGAAGTAAGAAAGTGGCGAGACGCTCGAAAGTAGTTCTAGACTCTTCCATCATAGTCAAGTGGTTCACAAAGGAAGAAGGCTCGCTTCTGGCGCTAGAACTATTGGATTCCTTCATAAATGGTTATCTTACCATTTTAGAATCTGAACTGATTTTTTACGAAGTAGCAAACGCATTAAGATGCAATCCAGATTTTTCGAGCGAAGATTTGAACCGTTTGCATTTCTCACCTATTCGAACTGGAATTCCAAATCAGGAAATTCGATGACGTACTACTACGCGAAACCGCGAGGATTGCCTTTGGCGGAGGGGTTACATTCTATGATGCAATTCCCGTTGGCATCGCAAAGATCGAAAAGGTAAATTGTATTACTGCGGACAAAAAGACCCAGTTTACGCCACTGTCTCAGAAGGGCTATCCAATAAGATTGCTCAACTGAGAATAACATCCATTTCGCTTCTGTAAATCGTGTGACTTTTACTCGAGGACTCTAGTCCCTCCAGAAGTTCCACGTTACCAGGTGTACCTGCAGAGAATACTACGAGCGTAAAGAAGTACGGCGCAACGTAATATGTCGATCTGGCGCTGAATTACTCTGGATTTGCAAAAATTATCAGGAAACTAAAGCAAAGCGCCGGCGTAGAGAAGAGGATTTTCAGTTACCTATACCGGCACACTAGAAAAATCGATCTCGCAAGTATCGATCTAAACGAATCGAAGCTGAAGGAGTTCGCTGGTTAGGCACCAGACTCCAAGATGCCTGTAATCTACGTGCATATAGCTAGGAAGGATGATCAAACCATGTTAAAGCTGTATTGATACTAGAAAGGAGAAGATAACCGAAAGCTGCTGAGAATTCCAGAGAAAAAGTCCGCGCTGCAGCACAACATGCAGCACCGACCAAGAACTCTGTCACAAGTGCGGAATAGCTCATAGGCGGCCATCCAGAAGGATAATGGCCTCAAGACCGTAACCGCCAAACTAGGTCAGGTATCAAAAGACAGCGAGGCAAAGTTCGCTACGATACAGAAGGAGATAAAGAGATGGAGGGATATCTAGAAATTGCGACCAGGCACCAGAACCAGGAAAAGGAAGAAAGTGAGCACAAGGAGTATCGAGTTGCTTTGCAAGAAGATGTCAAGGTCTCAATGGAGGAGATGATTGCCAGGTATCTTCTTCAATTAAGGCTCAGACCCAACGTCGTTGATTGTATCAATAAGAAACGATACCAACTAGAATCTGCACAGCCCCGTTTATCCGTTCGCCGAACTATTATCACTAGGAAGTTATAACGCAATTATACCACTAGAGTTATAACTCCTTCAATGTGAGGGTAGCTAGGCTTGCCTACTGTAACTCGAAAAGTGAAGGGCGGAGAATATCTTTACTTTCGTGAATGGGACTCTCAAGCTCAAAAATACAGTGATGCGTACTTGGGGAGGAAGGGTTCTGCTGAGGCAGAAGAAAAGAGAAGAGAGCTTGAACGTGTGTATATACAAAAACAGATCAAGACTCTTCGGACAAAATTAACCAAGCTGAATGGCTTCCATACGGCCTCGCCTACGAAAATTGACTACTCAAAACTTCCACTGGATCGAATCATAAATGATGATTCGCTTGTAGCCCTGCGACAAATCCCAGAGAATTCAGTTCATATGGAGATCACTTCGCCGCCCTACAATCTTGGCCTCCCGTATGACGTTTATGTTGACGACAAGGATTATGATGCTTACAGGGATTCACTAAAGAAAATCTGGCAAGAATCTTTTCGAGTGTTAGTAGATGGCGGCAGATTCGCGCTCAACATTGCCCCGACGGGAATCTCTGATTTCAAAGAAATTCATCACGACCTAGTTTCTGATGTCAAGAGTGTCGGCTTTACTCTCAGGACAGAGATATTGTGGTACAAACAAAATATGGGAAGACATACGGCATGGGGAAGCTGGGCTAGCCCTTCAAACCCGCATATTGTTCCTTCGTGGGAATATGTCTATGTCTTTTACAAGAATAAGCCGAAACTCGAAGGAGCCAAAGAAGACATCGACATAACCTCAGAGGAATTTCAGAAATTCTCAGACGGCTTCTGGGATATTAGACCAGAGACAAAGAGAAACGGTCATCCGGCACCATTTCCAGAGGAACTAATTTACAGATTAATCAAATACTACACTTTCAAAGGTAATATTTGTCTTGATATGTTCGGTGGCACTGGGACGGTTGCGCTAGTTGCTCTGAAGACTGGTCGGAGATACATCTCGATTGATGTCTCAAAGCAATACTGCGATATTGCTGAGAAACGAATAAGCGAGTTCAAGTCTCAAGAGAAGAGAGAAGGTCTTGGAATTCGAAGGTTTCCACCGGATGATAGAGACAAACGTTAAACCTTCGGGTATGGGTTTCTCCGTTGCAAGTATCAGAGAGGACCGAGATTGTTCTCGCAAAGTCCGATTCAAAGTGTGTCCCTGGTCATCGACTCAACTGCTCTAACAAAACACGTTGCAAAAGAACCTAACTGGCCGCGATTGAGAAGTACCACCATCACCATCAGCGCTGATTCTCTAGTGCTTACGCTTGAAGAAACAAGCAAAACGCCATGTGGAAAAAGATTGAGAGAAAGATATAGGACTCGAATCTGCAAAAAAGATAATCAAGATGTTATCGGACACTGTTTTGGAGCTTGGATCAACGCGGATACATGGACAGAGGATTTGAAATCGCAACGCGCTACCAATTGAAGTCTGAAATACAGCCTAATTCACTCTTCAGACCTCAGTTTACACCCACAGTTAGCTAAATTTCGACTCGTTTCTTTGTGAAGATGGCATTTGGTAAATCTGGCCTAGTTGAACTCTTTTCTCTCGAAAAGAATCAAGCCCAGAACTGCGGTCACTGCAAAGTAAACGAGCATGATTGCGAGACCTTCGGGAACTGTTGGATTGAAGAACGTGAATATCGGACCCCTTCCTCCAGGTCCTTCATGCGCTTTTGTGATATGCGTGGGATATGGGACCGTCATTACATTGCTGATTATTCCCTCGCCATACGACAGTGAGAACCAAGGTTCAATGTGAACAAGATTCGTCAACAGGTCGTCTATCAAAGTGAACCCAAACAGAAGGAGGACTACTGTAACCAGAATGGACATGGAGCTCGCCTTGAATACGGAGCTGAAAAAGAAGGTGAACCCAAGTGCCGAAATGAGATATATTATTGTAAACGCCAAGGCCTCTGCAAATCTGTTTGGAATCACGGCGCCAAAGTAGCCGATGCCGTTAGCCACTGTTATGACAGTGAAAATGCCCATGATAATCAGTGAGGCAACGAAGGCAGCAATCCACTTTCCGATGTAAATCGAGGATCTTCTCACTGGTTTTCCTATCAAAAAGTATCCTGTCTTGTTTTGAAATTCACCAGAGATCGCATCTCCACCGAAAAAGACCGCGCAGAATATCACTAGTATGTTTGCAGAAAATCCCCACCACGTTGAGTAGAAGCCGAGTGCTGTTGAGGAGACGCTCGAAATTCCGGAGTGCCACACTACGAAAGTCAATAATGCAGAGATGACGAGCATTATGATGAGTAACACTAGAAATCTTCTGGACCGGAAATAATTCAACAGCTCGTATCTTGTTGAAATCCCTACTTGCTGAAGACTAGAGGGTAGTTTGTTTCCTTCAAGGGAATTACTATCGCTCATATCAAAGAGTCTCCTTTATCAAATTGAGATACGTATCTTCGAGAGCTGAAGCACCTGCACGGAAGCTTAATGCACCAACCTTCATCGAACCAATTTCTGAAAGAAGGCGCTCTTGAGTCAATGCCCCTCCACTGAATTTAACCCTCAGATTTCTCGAGTCGAGTTTGTCAACAGATATGACTCCTGAAAGTGAAGAAATGTTCCTTGTTAGATTCTCCTCCACTGCTCGCGAAAAGCCGACCTCCACAGTTGAATTACCATCGCCGCTGAATTTTGCCGTTACATTCTCAAGCGTGTCGTAAACCAGAAGTTTTCCATGGTCTATCATTGCGACTTCGTCGCAGACATCAGAAACTTCCGGCAGCAAGTGTGAACTCATGAATATCAATCTGCTCTTTCGCTTTAGCGATTTTACAATTTCTCTAACTTCCGACATCCCTCTCGGATCGAGTCCAGTAGTTGGTTCATCGAGAATTATGATATCAGGTTCAGAAAGAAGTGCTGCAGCGATGTTGATCCTTTGTTTCATGCCTTTTGAGAATTTTCCGACTTTCTTGTCTTTCCACTCCTCCATTTTGACTTCTGCAATAGCCTCTTCAATGCGCTTTGCTTTGCCCGATTTTGGTACTCCTCGAAGATCAGCGACCATTGAAAGAGCTTCGTTTGGAGTGAAAGATGGATAAATCTCTGGGCTTTCTATCAGATCGCCAATGTGCGCAAGTGCAAGGCGTTTGTTCTTGTGAACTGGTATGCCATTAATCAAAGCTTCACCTTTGGTGGGTCGAATCATATCGGTGAATATTTTGAGCGTCGTAGTTTTGCCTGCCCCGTTTGGACCCAGAAATCCAACGCATTTTGTACCTTCGATTTTGAGGTTCAGATTATCAAGGGCGGTGAACTGGCCATATCTCTTGGTTAGGTTAACAGCCTCAAGACTAAGATTTGCCATTCGAGTCACTTCATTGGTTAGAATAGCTCGGAGCGTTTCCAGTGTTGTTTTCGACTATATCGGGTTTTGCCTTCTTCCCTATTACTTCATGCGCGAATAGAGCAACAACGAAAGCAACTACGAATACTGCCACGGCGACATAGTAGGTGTAAGTGTACGCAATGTGAGTTGGGAATGGAGCCTTGCCAAGTGGACCAAGCGAGATTAGTATAGTGAACGTCGAAAGTATTGATCCAGCTATCGGAGCTCCTAGACTACTCCCAAAGTTTCTGAACACAGTGTTCATGGCAGTTGCTAATCCCATTTCCTGCGGACGCACACTAAGCACCAAGAGATTCTGGATCGAGGCCATTAACATTGCCAGTCCTACGGAGGTCACAGCTAGGTATTCAGCTATCTGGCCGGAAGTGGTTGCCGTCGAGAGTAAGAGGAATCCTAACGCTCCAATCGCGCTTCCACCGAAGATGAAAGGTTTGGTTCCGATTCTTGAAATCATAACCCCGACTGGGTACATCACAATCAGCATTGTGATAGCCATGGGAAGTAAATACAAGCCGCCTTTGAAAATGCTGAACCCAAATCCTGACGGAGCGGGGTACTCCAACTGATAGACAATCGACTGGAATGCGAGCAGCATCCCCAATCCAACGGCCATTCCTACGATGTTTGAAATGAGGACGTTTCTTTGTGACAGTTGTTTGAAATCAAGAATTGGCGCCGTCAGTCGTCGTTCGTAGAGGACTAGTGGTACGAATAGCGCCGGGCCAGCAATCAATAGCGCGAGAACTGGTGTCGAGTGCCATCCCCAGTTTGCCCCCTCAGACAGACCCAAGACAATCGATGCAAGTGCTGCTCCCAAAACTCCCGCGCCGACATAGTCCATCTTCGCATTCGGGTTTCTATAGGCTGATTCTCTTACGGTGATGATTGCAACAATAGTCAGAGCAATTATGACAGGCGTAGCGATGTGGTAGTTTGTCTGCCAGCCCCAGTTGTTAGCAATCAAAGCACCGACGGGCAAGCCGAGCGCCATTCCAGCTCCGAACATCGCGCTGATCATTCCTTGAGCTCTTGGTATCAAGTCTCGTGGGAACTCCTCTCTAACCAAGCTGAAAGCTAGTGGGAATATTCCGAGGCCTATTCCCTGAAACGTCCTTGAGATCACGAGTATTGTATAGTCTGGGGCAAAGGAAGTAAGCGTCACCATGCAAGAGTAGGCAATCAATACGAAAGTGAGAATCTTCTTTTTCCCGTAAATGTCGCCCAACTTTCCCACGATCGGATTTATCGCTGTTCCAAACACTGTATATAGCGAGAGAATCAAGCTCGCCTGAGCGGCATCTATCCCATATTGAAGCGAAATCTTTGGCAGAGATGGCGTGAGCATCATCTCTACATACATTACTGTAGCTGCAACGGTCGCAAAAAGGATAAGCGTCCTGTTCGCGTACTTTCTATCGAACGACGGTGTTGAGGGCAGCTGATTCAGTTTCGGCCCTTGCTGAACTTCGTCTACTGCTACCAACTTTTGCAACCTACTTTGTTAGGAGTTTCCAGGAAAGAACTATTCCCAAACCCGACAGGAGTACAGCAAACACAGTGAGAACAGCAAAGTCACCCCAGAGTGGCGCCAAGACTGTGTAGTTGGGAATTGAAGCAGAACCAAGTAAAAGCTGTCGAACTCCGTCAACCGCATAGCTCACAGGATTGTACTTTACAACCGATTGGAGCCAGCCCGGCATTATCGCTATTGGAAGCATGGCGTTGCTTGCAAACAATAGTGGCAGGTTAAGGAGATTGATTAGCGCCATCTGGGTCTGCCAATCGCTAGATCTCAACGCAAGCATGACGAAGAGGGACGAGAGACCGAATGACATCAGAAAGAGCAAGACGAATGCGCCTGCCATCGTGAGGACGCCAAAGTGGGCCGTGTTCATTCCTAGCGCTACTGCGATCAAGAGTACTATGGCTGCTTGAATCAGAGACCTAATGGTGCTCTGCAGTATTTTACCCACCACGATCGAGCCACGCCCGACAGGAGTGCTTAGAGCTTTGTTCATGAACCCAAACCTTCTATCCCAGACTACAGACATACCTGAGAAGGCGGCAGTGAAGAGGATGATGAAGGCTAGCATTCCTGCGCCGAGATACGAAATGTAATTTGACGAGCCGAATGTTTGCTCGAACGCTGCGGCCGGTACGAATTTTCCGAGGTTGAACGCGTTTCCGAATAATCCCAACCATACTGCCGGTTGGATAAGCGAGACGATCAACTGGATCGGGTTCTTGTACCACTTTACAAGATCTCTATTGGTGAGGGCCCAAAGGCCATGCAGAGGGCTCTTGTTTAGCACTGGAGCTTGTCGGAATGTTCTCTCAACTTCTCTTTCCTTTCCTTCAATAGCAGCCTCTTGCGCAGTCGTTACAGATCTTACTGGAACTTCTTCTACCATATCACTTCACTTACCTTCTTGCCCTCATCATCGTAACGCGCTGGCTGAACATTGCCTGGCTAGTAGTCTCCTCTTCCCTCATGTTTCGCCCCGTGAACTCTAGGTAGGCTTCATCCAGCGAGGGTTTCGACAAGGAGATCTTTGTAACGTGCAGACCCTTCGATCTGATCATGTCGATGATCTGGATTGATGCCTCCTCGCCCATTTCAGATTTCACCCTGTATTCGTTGCCTTTCTTCTTCACATCCTTGACAAGTTTTATCGTGGCAATGTCTGAAGAAATGTCTGGCTCTGCTTCGGCAACACCAGCTACAATCACATCTCCGCCGATGCTCGCCTTGAGCTCGGTAGGGCTACCAATCTTGATTATGTGACCGTGGTCTATGATGGCGATTCTGTCGCATAGTGAATCTGCTTCTTCAAGATAATGCGTAGTAAGAAACAGCGTCATGTGGTATTCGCGCTTTAACATTCTGATGTACTCCCAGACTTTGGCACGCGTTTGCACATCCAATCCGAGAGTGGGCTCGTCGAGAAACAGCAATTTCGGATAGTTGATCAAACCTGCGGCAAGTTCGAGCCTTCTTCTCATACCTCCCGAGTAAGTGCTCACCTTTCTGTATGCTGCATCTTGGAGTTCTACAAGTTTCAATAGCTCCATTCCATGAGGTTTAGAATTACTCCTTGGTATGCCATAAAGATCGGCGCAGAGTAGTATATTTTGCAGCCCGGTCAAATCTTCATCAGCCGTGTATTCTTGCGGAACAA
>DAHVAI010000221.1 GCA_027314685.1 Nitrososphaerota archaeon
ACTCCTAATATCTTCAGTCTCGATAACAGGCCGGGATTGAAGAGGCTTCAGACTTAGGATAGAGCTCTCTCGCCAAGAGAGAAATTAGCTAGCAGCTAGTCGGGATTCATAAAGGTGTTATCTTTATCGCTTGTGTCGGGCATATCGTCTCGCAAGCCATGCAGAATATACAATCATTCTCCTTGACCATGTCTGATTTGTCAGTCCGGTACTTGTTCCATTCATCGCTTCCCTTTACGATCTTGTGGTCTTCTCCGACTAGCCACTTGCCAGGATTTAGCACCCATTCGAAAACTTGTACAGGACACTGTTCAAGACAACCACCATCCGCGATGCACGCATCCCAGTCCACGGCGACTTTGGTTCCATGAATTCCCAACTTAGTGGGATAGGGTTTGCCATCCGCGTCAAGCCTCTGGATGCCTTCCGCTCTCACGGCATGACCTTTGTGCTCTGCGTTTTTGGGAAACTCCTCGGGTTTGTCAAGAAAATCCACATCAAGCGGCTTCGGGTTGAAGTCTAGGGTTGATCGGTTTACCATATCCTGATCAGGATATTTTCACAGTTGTATATCAGTTACGGTGTAAAGCGCAACTCGAAGTTCCATTTTCAAGGCACTTTGTCTTTTCTCGAATATCACATTAATTGAATTTCAGTTTCTGACAATATAGTATGCGTCTGCTCGGAACGACTCCTTGGGTTGCCAACTCACATCTGGACAAGTTGCGCCACGCTTCCTTTCGAGTATGTTTTGGCTAGACTCGTGCTAGCCATAACAAGATCTTACTTCGGATTCTCATCATAAGGGTGGATCTGAGAAACAAAACCCAATACGAAAGCTCCTTGATATGTTTGAACTCCGAACTTTGTTATTACAACGGGCTTGCCATTTTCGAAAGCGGGTTTCAACATTTCCACGTATTGGTCTTTGATTCTTTCGACACGATAATGGTCAATTCCTACATAATCGAAAAGATTACGATCTACAAATTCGCATAGGATCGAGGTGTATGTTATCTTTCCAAGAAAACTTGTTTCTCTGTAGCGACGGTCTTTTGCAGGTAAATGCGAAGTGTTTCGTTGTGTTCTTGGGATCCAAATCAGGCCTCCAGTTGAAATACATCATGCTGCCGACATCGTAGCAAACTCCTCTTAGTTTCATGCGGTCACGTAACTATGCTTCTAGCGTATAGCGACTCTGAAGTTTGAACTATCGAAGCATCAGATCGGTAACATCATTTTATTCGACTCTTGGTACAAGATTTACTGGCGTTCAATCTAATACTTGTGTTGAAATATTGAATCCACTTGAAGCTTCTGGTGTTTCAGTTTTAGACAAGACCTGCCATCAAGGCATATAACGCTCAGCTAGAAAACAGCAATTAGAATTAGGAATGAAATTTGGTATTTTTCTCCCAATGTCGGGTGCTTTGGCATCTGTTCATAATGTAGTTCGAGCTAGTGTGGAGGCAGAGTCTCTGGGATACAGCTCTGTATGGGGTTACGATTTCTGTCTCGCTCAGACAAGAGACAACTATCTGCACAACATTCTCTACGGCTCTTGGGATGACGTCAGTCCAGAGGACAATCCCAACATCGTAGAACCCTTCACTGCAATGTCAGCGATAGCTTCGGTGACGAATACTATAGAGATAGGAACTTCCGTGCTTGAGCTGCCACTTTACAATCCAATACTTGTGGCAAGACAGGCAGCGAACATCGACATTCTATCTCGTGGCAGATTGAGGTTAGGGGTCGGCATTGGAAGCAGGATAAGTTTCCTCAGGGCAGGATACGATCACCTGCACTTTCCATTTACAAAGCGCGGTTATATGTTCGACGAGTATGTTAGAGCTATCAAACAGCTGTGGGAATCAAAATCGCCTTCATCTTTTTCAGGTAAATATGTTCATTTTACAGACCTCGAACTCTACCCCAAACCAATTTCAGGAAAGATCTTCATTGGAAGCGGAGTAGCTGAAAAAGGTCTGAGAAGGGTAATGGAGTTTGGCGACGGAGTAATTTTACCGTACAGGCCACCCGAGGAAATCAATGCAAACGTCCAGAAGATAAAGGAAGAATGCGGTAAGCGTGGAAGGGATCCTGGTTCAGTTGAGATTGCTCAGACCGTTTTCACATGCCTCGGCAAGACAACCGAAGAAGCAAGATCTGTTCTCGCGCCTACTATCGAGCTACACTCCAGGGGATTTGGAGGAAAGGCGATGAGTACCGATCAGCTCTCACGTCACGAGGGCCATGCAATTACGACCGATGAGCTACTTCACATGTCGTTGGTAGGAATTAGTAGTGACATTGTCAAGAAGATCGAAACATATCAGGAAGCTGGTCTCCAACATCCGATCCTCGCCATGGTTTTTCGAGGCAAAGACATGAATGCATACCTCAGCAGTCTCAAGACATTTGCTAAGGAAGTTATACCATCTTTCAATTAGAATGGGATATATCTCCCATCCCTTTACAAATTGGTTTGAGATCAAAGAGCTACGATAGAATTCACTACTAGGTAAACACCAAATAATCCGAGAGCAACCGCGACTACTTTTGAGAGTGTGTTAGGATACAGCGAGAAAGCTATTCGCGCACCGATTAACGCACCTACCAATCCACCTGCTGAAATGATTAGAGCGCCGCTCATATTTATTGTGCCGACTCCTACATGAGTTATCACTGCCGCAATATCAAGAGCCGCCAATATTATTCTCGTGGTTGCAAGTTCTACATGACTTGGCATTCTCACTAACAGGATCGTGGTAGGCACAATGATCAAAGCTGCACCAGCTCCGAACAATCCTGTAAGGAAGGCTGCACCGAGGTTGATTGCAATTCCGACCGAGCAGGAATATCAGAAGTTGTAGAGAAACGAGGAAGAACGACGAGCACAAACTGCCATTGGTTAGAGCAACCTCGAGAACTCTCGCGCCAATTTCACTTGGTTTAGATCAAAGTGTGCGCTTGTCGCACCTAGGGAGACAGGTAAGACCATCTTTGATCTTTGCATAACAAATTGCTTATGAATAGCCAAGTCAAAGTGACATCCTATCATGAAGTGTGGTGTGGTAAGGACATTTCTATCTCAGATAAACGATCGAACAGAGCCTATAACCCCAATCGCATCGACTGATTTGGATTATCTGTCCGCAAACGGCTATGCTTTGAGGACGACCAACGACGATTATGAGAAGGGAATCCAAGACGTTGCAAAATTATCTCAGTTAACCGTAGAGTTAGAAACCGAGAAAGTAGAAGAGAGGCAGTCAGATCTGGCCTTGGAGCAAGATCAACGAAAGGAGCACTCATTCATGTTTCATTTCGAAGGGAAGGAGGAGAAGGAAGAGCTTCGGAAGAGAATTCAGGAAGAAGCGTCAGTTGCTTCGAGAGAAGATGCAGAATTGGCAGATGTAGAAACAAGATTCAACGAGCTCATCCAGAAAAAGTCCATGTTTGATCGAATGGTGAGTTACAACGGGATGTATGTGTCGCTCACAGATCTCGGGATCGTCGTGTTGAACGATCTCAACGTCAGGAACTACAGAATAGCTGACGAAGAGTTTCCGGATTTTGTGTCAGAGATACATACAACCTATGCCACTTTGCGATCCATATCAGTCAAGGCAAGATCATATGCAGGCCTGCTGAAACAAATGGTTCCAAAGATAGACGGCCAAGAATACCCTCAAGACGATGATGCCCGGAATGGGAATTCATTGGTTCGTGCCCCATCACTATTTTGGGGAACAGCGCTAGGATTGGGAAAGCTTGAGGGCGAACCTAACCAGATACAAGAACGGTTCGTGGAGG
>DAHVAI010000225.1 GCA_027314685.1 Nitrososphaerota archaeon
TCCCAACTCAACTAACAAAGCTCCAGAAGTCCCTTGGGGCGTACCTGCGCGAAAACGTCCACTACACTCCAAGCGGATTTAACTACACGCCTGCATTCATGGATCTGTTGTTCGAAGTCGGCGTGGACAGGATCATGTTCTCCTCAGATTATCCCTACTGGTCGATGCAACTTGCTTGTGATTTCCTAGATCATCTTCCGCTCAGTCCTCTAGACAAGGAGAAAATTGCTCACGGCAACGCAGAGCGCCTGTTCAGGGTCTAAACTGTGAGGAAACGCAGATTCCAACAAACAGATAGGCAATTGCCCTACTGGGTTTTTTTCTTTGCGCTCTTTCTTTCGGAGCGAGGTGCCTTTTTCTGTGGAACGCTTGCTGATTGCGGAGGCGGAAGGTCTTTTGCGTTCACATCGTGAAATTCAATATCATATTCCGTGACGACCGGGTCTGATTCCAAGAGATCTCTTACGAGTTCGTTGATCCTTGTAAATACTATCGAGTCGCCATACGCATCGGCGTTAGACTTGCTGTTCCAGAACGTAACTGACAGAAACTCGTTTCCTCCGGTACTACTAAGAAGGTACATCCTTCTTATCCCTGCTTGCTCCTTCAAGCGTGGAAAGACGCCCTCGCGCATCTTTGTAAGGAAGTTGCCAATTTGATCTGGCTTTACCTTGAGCGCTACGTGTCTTGCGTATCTCAGGTCGTTTTCGGACACTTCAGATTCCTCTATTCTGCCGATCTTCATGGCGTTTCTAATAAGTAATGCCCCAAAAACCACAATTTCAAAGTGTCACTTATATTTTCCCGTAAATCTGTTTCACATATCTAGCAATGCCGCCTAGAGCTCCAGCCACTTCCGAGTGGGCATCTTTTGTGATGCGTTAATGAGGTCACTTCTTGCTCTAGTAGGACTGCTCTTGATTGCTGCGGCAATGACCGGCATCTTCCTGACGCCGTCGGGCCTGATTTTCTCTTGACTCCTGATTTTGCTCGATCCGTTGGATTTGGTCCGGTGTTTTTCCCCGAGAGGCGGCTTCGTGAGAGAGTCATCTATGGCCTGCCACTCCCAGTCGATTCCCTTGATTTGATCGTATTCCAGAAGACCCCTCCCTCCACATGTTCTGAAACACTTCGGCATCCGGCCACTTCTGGAATCTGTCATGCACTGTCCTCTTTGCACCGAGGGATCTTGGAAGAGCGCCCCACTGGCATCCTGTCCTTGTAACGTAGAATATTGCGTTCATAGCCTTCCTGTCATCCATCCTTGGACGACCGGCTCTATCCTTGTTCATTCTTGGAGTACCCAGAGCATACGCGTCAATTTGCGGTTCGGCGGCGAACTGGTCTAAAAGTTCATATTGTTAAATATTCCATCATATTACCGATATTATCAGTATGTCGAAACGTAAGGAACGACTTGTAAGGACGACCATAACTCTTCCCCGATCGCTCAAAGAAAAAATGACCCACATTGAAGTTAACTGGAGCGAAGAGATTAGAGAAATGATCTATCAAAGAGTCGAGGAGGAAGGCAGCGCAGACATGGCAGAGGCTGTGATCCTCAATGAGAAGGTGAAAAGACAAGCGCCAAGAGATTGGAATTCACTGGCAGTGATCAAACAATGGCGAAAAAGAAAGAGTACGTCGTTGATTCATCAATAGTAACCAAATGGTTTCTAATCGAGTCAGATTCAGAGCACGCAATTGGACTAAGAAACGACTTTGCTACGGGACGGGTCAGACTAACCGTGCCGAGTTTGCTGTTCTATGAAGTAATGAATGCGCTGCGATTCAGCGGGCTATATGATGAGACGAATCTTACGATAGCAGCCAAATCATTGAGCAAATATCAATTCAGCATATGGAGGCCACTAGGAAAACTGCTAGAGTCGAGCGGAGCCATGAGCTTTAGGCAAGATCTGACTGTTTATGATGCAAGCTACGTTGCTCTGGCACAAAGAATCCACACAAAGGTAATTACCGAAGACAAAGAAATACTCGACAAATTTCCGGTTTACACAATTTCCTTGAACCGTTATGTTCCTGACTTTGTATGAAAACATGCGTGCCAACTCGGTAGGATTCGCTAAAGTCTTTAACCAAGTCCCCCGGATGCAACCAGTCAAAAATTTACGTGACCGCTATCTGGAATTCAACTGGTCCATCATGCTGGGAGATATTCCTGCCTTGTACCGAAGTGGGAACGAGACGTCTGAATTGATCTTCATACATCAACATCCAAGTCGATTCAAAGTGATCGTACTTGACGACTACGTATACGAAGACGCAGTTGTAAAGAATCTCTCTTCCCAGAATATGACTTCGATTCCGGTCCTGTATCCGTATGAACTCATGAACTTGAGCGGACTGAAGAGCGTGGCCCCCTTTTACGAAGTACACAATACTGGCCCCTTCTCCCTATGACATGACATTGTTCAAGATGCATGTCATGAATTGTTACGCATCATCGTGTCTTGCAGTCACCAATGTCTCACTTACGGCCTGGGAAAACATGATTTCGTACTTTTCGAAGTTGGTGAGTGCAAAATCACACCTGATACTTCTCGAGTACCTTGTCAATCCGTCTTTCTGGAGGTATCAGATTCCTGCCAATTATTCACTCGCATGTAATACGAATCGCGATTGCAAAAAGTAGCTTTCTCATCGCATGGTCTTGAATTGATCGGTTGATCAGCTTTCGTCTCGCAACAACGCAGAAAAAATTGCTCTCCAACAGAGAGCGCAAAGAATAGGAGTTTAGGAGTTACTGTGCTACATCCACGAGTATCTTTCCAACAGCCTTACCGCTTTCCAAGAACTCGTGCGCATCGACGGTCTTGGACAACGGGAATCTTCCGGCGATTGTGGGTGTCAAATATTTCTTCCCCAACGCGCCTTGAATGTCTCTGATTGCGTCATCGTGCGCCTCCTTTGTCATCATGTACACAAGGACAAAATGCACTGTGAGATTTTTCCCCATCAATGCAGGGAACGAGATCTTTGGCTCGCGCTGGGAGTCTGAAGAGTATGCTGAAATCACCCCGTTTGGACCCAGAAGGGTGGCATCAACCTCCCAGTTTGAACCGAAGGAAACCTCCGCTACAAGGTCAACTCCTCCTGGTGCAAGAGCCTTGATCTTCTCGACCGCGTCTTCAGTTTTGAAATTCACGACGTGATCTGCTCCCGCTTCAAGAGCAACCTCTGCCTTTTCTTGAGAGCTCACAGTCGCAATCACGCTTGCCGCGTTTCCCCATTTTGCAAGCTCGATTGCGTACTTTCCTACGGCGCCTGCGCCTCCCTGAACGAGAATTGTCTTACCCTCGATCGGACCGTCTTGGAAAAGACACCTGTGTGCTGTGATCGCAGGAACGCCAAGGCTTGCTCCCACGTCAAAGCTTACTCCGTCAGGAAGCTTCACTGCTCTATGCTCGGGTACGACAACATATTCCGCGGCAGTTCCAAACGCCGTTCCAAACTGTGACTCGTACAACCAAACCCTGTCGCCCCGCTTGAAGTTGTGGACGTCACTACCTACGTCGCCCACTATTCCGGAACCATCCATGTGTGGTATCACCTTGAGAAACTTTGGGTTTGCAGCGCTCGTACCTCTTCTTCTCTTAATGTCCGTCGGGTTTAGTCCCGAGACCTTGACGCTGACCCTGATCTCGTGTGATTTTGGGTTTTGTACCTCAAGTTCCCCAAACTTCAGAACGTCTCTTGCATTGCCGTATTGTTCATACCAGACAGCTTTCAAGCGCGTTCATAATTCGAAGCAGACTGTCTACTCTTAAGCGCTCTCCCCAAGGCTTTTATCAATCCTAACGATTTTTGCGGGAAAGATGTATACTCAGACGCCGGGTAATACCGTTCGCGAGATCAAATACGTGCCCAGAAGCATTGGTAGCTCTAGGCCAATGGGAGGCTACGCAAACGAGTTTGTAGTCTTTGCAGACTCACTGCAGACATGGGATAAATTCTCAATTCATATTAAAACATGGGATACCGATCAAGAGATTGATAACCCAATCCTTGACTCAGGGCGAGACCAAGAGTGGGCTTGCCTGTTTATAGCTGATTTCCAGGGCGCGAATCAATCTCCACTCGAATTATCCTCAAAGCTGAAGGAGTTAGGCGGCGTTACTGATGTCAGCTACGCTTCAAGAAAGAAATCGACCCTCGGCTTCTTTTCTTTCCCAGTACTAATGAATGATAAGAGCGAGCATGCATCATGAGAGGAGAAGTCCTGATGAAAGTGGAAGAAGATCTGTTCAAGAGCTGCTAGCTTGGTAATTCTTGACTACAACTTTTCTGAGAATAATCACGTGGTCAACGTGATACTGCGAAATCCATTGACAGACAGCTCGCGTGATTGCCGCAGCCACTTCGCGTTCGGAATACTCGCTGGATTGATCGAGCAAATCCACGGAATTTCGAAGTGTAAAATACTGGACGTACAACAAGGAAACCAAGATATGGCTGTTAGAGTTGGGGTAGACGCAATAACACCAACCAATCAGTAGGCGGGCATAGCTGTTTGACCAACTAACCTTCTACCAGACCGTTCTCTTTGTTCATTGCAATCCTCTACTCTTTCCATCATAGTATGCGCGCCAGTACGGATCTGGCATTGGATACTTGATCGGAACACGCCGCCCATCCTTCATCACGATCAGACCATTCCTCCTTTGAACCAGCTCTCCGACCACGGCGACTTTGATCCTTGCCGAGTGAAGCGCCGAAATGACCTTTTTTGCCTTTAATGGCACGCAGGATAACACCAGTGTTCCCTCGCTCAGACTAACGTAAGGATCTATTTTGAATATCTCACAAATCTCTCTGGTTTCCTCAGAAACTGGAATCTCTGACAGATCCAATTCTAATCCTGTTCCCGAAGCGTTTGCAAGCTCGTATGCGGCAGAAAGAACGCCGCCTTCAGTCGCGTCATGCATCGCATTCGCACCTGCCCTAGCTGCTGTGAGAGCTTCCTTTACCACGGTCGTCTTTTTCAAGTACTTTCTTGCAACATCAGATCTCTTTTGCCCTAACTTCCTGCTGACGGTCTTTTGAAATGCGGTCGCAAGTATCGCCGTAGTAGCTATTGCGGCTCCCTTTGTAACAAGCACCAAGTCGCCAACTCGGCCGTCTGATGCTGAGTGATATGACTCTTTGGGACCTACCGAGAACATCGATCCGGCACCGATCACAGTGGAATTCAACCCCTCGAATCGACTGGTGTGGCCCCCGATGATCGTTATTCCCAGTTTGGAGCACTCTTTGCTCGTAGCAACCCAGTATCTTTCAAAATCAGACTTTTTCATGTGCGGAGGTAGGTTCAGGTCAAAAAGCGCAAACTGCGGTGCTAAGCCGCTCGTTGAGAGATCCGACGCGATGAGATTAACAGACTCCCATGCTGAGCCTTCAGGCCCCAGATCTGGGATGAATGAGATAGGATCCGTGGTAGCGGCAAGCACCCGATCTCTTCCCAGACTTATCGCGCAGGTATCGACACCCGTCTTTGGTCCAATCAGAACCCTGCTGTTTTTTCGCCCAAGGTTCGGATAGATTACTCTCTTGAAAAATTCACTTCCAATCTTTCCATATTCTGGGAGGTCTTTCAATGGAACTCTCACTTTAGTCAACACAGGACTTGATTGATTCTGCTTTTCAGCGCCAACACTTCTGAATTCCACTTACTACACTTGATATAAGTCTGTGAATAAGTGAGTCATCATTTTGGCATCTCAGACGCACTTTTGTGGGAAAACTTGTTTGGCCCAACGATACAAAATGTCCGAAAATAGTGAAATAGCTTTATGCTTTAGCAATATTGTAATAGACCTATGGCGAATGTCTCAAATGATAATTACCCGTGGCTACTCGGCTCAATCAAGCCCAGATGAAGCGCCTGGAGGAAGTCTTCGGGGAAACCGGCGCACAAGTGATCCTAAGTCACATTGATGACTTGGAAGAGACTTTTGGGAGCGCCGCGAAGACTATTCGAATGATTCTCGATGGGCACGAGCCCAAGAAATGATCATCTAACTGAGCTTGAATCCTACTTGCTCGATCTTACGGAAAGAAAGCTTTGAGCTCCAGTTGCGAGTAGACGCGTGTCGCTTGCAAGAGCTAGGAACTTGAATCCCATTTTCAGGAACCTGCCAGCTTCTTCCGGAGACACCGCAAGCGTTCCTGGCACCTTTCCCAAATCGCTACAAACTTTCACAACGCTCTGCATCGCGTCGAGCAGTTTCGGACTGGATCTGTCAGTCACACCGAGCGATATGCTCAGGTCATTCGGCCCCACAAACCCCACGTCGACCCTTTTTGTCCCGATTATCTCACGGGCTCTGGACAACGCTTCCTTGGTTTCAATTTGAACTGCTATCAGAAGCTCGTCATTAGCGGTCGCAAGGTACTCGCGCATGTTGATGCCATACGCTGTGGCTCGGCCTGGTCCTGCACCTCTTACGCCGCCGGGCGGATATATCGAGTATTTTACGAGCTTCTCGGCCTCCTCTGGAGAGTTTACTAGCGGCGCCAGAAGGCCCTCGCTTCCAATGTCCAGTGCTCTCTTTACCAGGTACTGATCTATCTGGCCGATCCGCACAATTGGAGATGCCTTGTCCCCAAGCACTTGCAGCATTGTCTTCACTTCGCTTGTCGAAAGATACGAGTGCTCCATGTCAAACAAGAACCAATCGAAATTGAGGTGCTTCAAGACATCTACGATGTCAGGATTTCCTACTGTGATGAAAGTTCCAAGACAGGTTTCACCTGCAAGCAATCTTTGCCTTACTATGTTTTTCAAACGACTTCTTTTGGGGGTTTCAATTCAATCCAGCATAAAAGGGTACAAAGGAGTCTGGAAGCATGTGCCTGCAAACGTCAGAGATTCTTCGCTAACCACTTAACTAGAATTGGATGGATAAACTTGTGCTCCCTTGGCACCAGATACGCTACCAGCATTATCGGAATTAGAAGCACGCAGCCGCAGTCCAAGCAGTAGTCGCAACGGTTCCCCAATATCCCCAACTTCTTAACAACAGCAACCCGGAATCACAAAGCAATTCCAGGATTCCAAGTCCCAAGCTGAAGAGA
This sequence comes from Nitrososphaerota archaeon, assembly GCA_027314685.1. The sequence goes on from DAHVAI010000225.1 coordinate 7,099, forward strand.
TTGATGAATTCCATCGCATTTGCCGGTGGTAGAGGCGAGATTAACTGAGCTCCACCATAGGTACCCAGGTCAAAGAACAGTAATCTTAGTAACGACTGTGTAATAGCAAATGCAGCTGCGGCTATCAACAATCTATCTCGTGAGGGGAAGAATCTTACGCCTCGAGGTTTTGAAAGGCCCAAACTATTAAGCTAGCAATACGATCATCATGGATGGTAATCGAGCAGCTTCGACAAGAGTTGCAATCATCGTTCACCAGTGCCCCAAAATATCATCATTTTAATATGAAGAATACACATCAGAACTCATGGCAACATACGTACTTCATTCAACTCTGACTTCTGAAGGAAGAAAGAAGGTGAAGGAACGACCGACGAGGATCACAGAGGTAAACAAAGAAGTTGAGCGTTATGGCGCAAAGGTGATCTCTCAGTATGTGGTTCTAGGGCAATATGACTTTGTCACCATACTGGAAGCTCCCAACAACGAGACAGTCGCTAGAGTCTCGGCTGAACTTGGTTCGCGAGGTACCGTGCAAATAACTACGCTTCCAGCAATGTCAGTAGAAGGGTTCAGCAAGGGCCTCAAGTGAATCATTGCCCAAGACTTTCAAACTCAGCGCTAGGATAAACAGCGCGAGCTCTGACGCTATCGTTCCCGTGCTGGAGGACCTGTTCAAAGATCGTGGATCTTTCAAGAGGGCAGATGATGAGAAAGGCGGCTATGTAATTCAAGCTGAGATGAGTGGAACTAGTTCGAAAGTTCTGAACCGAAACATTCTTTCCTCGTTGAGAAAAGTAGAGAAAAAGACGACGCTTCGGGCCGAGTGGACATCGAGCAACACGATCCAACGATATTTTGACTACGCGCTGAAGAAAACCGAAAAAATCCAATCAAAGTGATCTGCGACTAGTTTAGATAAGTCAATTCGCAAATCACCAGGCATGATCAACTCCGGCTGGCGCGGCAGGTTCTACGAGGACCTAAATCCGGGAGATGTGTACAAGCACTGGCCAGGGCGGTCGATAACCGAGACAGACAACATTTGGTTCACTCTTCTCACATGCAACATGAACCCGATTCATTTTGATTCTGAGTACGCCAAAAAAACAGAGTTTGGTAAACTGGTAGTCGACAGCACATTGACTCTTGCAATCATTACGGGGCTGAGCGTATCTGACATTAGCATGAATGCAGTCAACTTGGAGTGGGACAAGGTGGTCCTGTCCAATCCAGTCTTTGCAGGAGATACCCTATACGCAGAGACCGAGATCCTCTCAAAGAGGGAATCCAAGTCAAGGCTCGGAAGCGGCATCGTCAGCATCAGGACTAGAGGGCTAAATCAAGATGGAAAGGAAGTCATTCGCTTTGAGCGTACCATAATGGTCTACAAGCGAGGTTCCTCTCCCAGCGCCTAGATTCCGTAGATACTTACTGATTTCACGTTCACGAATTCTTTCAAGCCATACTTGGAAAGTTCGCGACCGATTCCAGATTTCTTGACTCCGCCGAACGGCATCCGCGGATCTGATTTCGTGAGCTCGTTCACAAACACCATTCCGCTCTGAATCTCCTTTGCCAAACGTACCGCTCGCTCCATGCTGCCCGTCCACAAGCTCGACCCTAGACCAAACTCGGAATCATTTGCAGTCCTGATTGCTTGATCATCATCGTCTACCACGAAGATTGGCGCG
>DAHVAI010000230.1 GCA_027314685.1 Nitrososphaerota archaeon
AGTGAGAATGGTACATCAAAAGATGTCAGGAATGGGATTTTACTGTGTAGGAATCATCATTCTCTTTTTGACAGCAAATTGTGGGCATTTGATGAGGATTATAGAGTGATAGTGGCAGACGACAAACCTTTCAGGGAGTCAGCAGCTAAGAACTGCGTTCTGAAGGTTGAAGGCAAGAAGTTGCAAAATCTTCCTGACAAACTCTATGACTACCCAGGTGCTGAGGCAATAAAATTCAACCTTCAGAAATTCTATAAAACATAGCCACAAATCTTTAGTCAGGCAGCTGAATTGTTCTCTCCACAGAAAACGGTCAAATCTCTGTCTATCTGCGACCAATACACACTCTCAGTCAATTGATCAAGCCAAGAATGATATTCTCATTTAGCCAGTGTGTAAATTCTTGCGCACTTTGCCTGTAATCCTTTCCTCCTTAACCTTCATATCTGTACATAAGATTTCCTTTTCTGTTGATAAAGATAACAGCTTTCTCAAACAGTATACGCGGCGCTCTTTGAGGGCTCTAGATGGCATTAACCTCGAAGTCATGAATGGAGAGATTCTTGGACTAGTCGGTCTCTACGGAGCGGGCAAGGCAACAACTAGAATCTTGGCGGGAATAATGCTTCCAAGCAGCGGAACTGTCATTATAGACTGCATGGATATTGTCAAGCTGAAGAAATCGGCATCATTGGGAGTCGGTTGGGTTCCAGAGGCACCCGCCTTCGAACAGAACACCAGGCCGGTATCGTTATTGCGATATTGCGGAAGGCTCTACAATATCGGCAAACGAGATCTGGAAAGCCGGATAGAAGAGTTGCTCAAGGCAACTGGGCTCTCCAGTCACACGGACAGGAAGCTTAAGGTGCACTCATAGGGAATGAAGAAGCGATTCTCACTCGTATCTGCTCTGTTGTCAGATCCTAAGAACAGCCTGAATCAATTGTCATGATCCTTTTCGGTACTCCCTTCTTTAGGAGTCACTTCATCAATCTTGGGATATCCGATCATTGTTGATAACTCATGCGGGCGATCATAAACAACGTGAATCAGCGTATTCCTCAGCCTCTCCATGCTCATTCGAGATACATTTCTTATCTTGAACGACTTCGCAAGGGCCTGTAGTTGAGACCTGGACTGAAACCTATGATCGTTGTTTAAGAATTGAATCAACTCATCTCTGGGCATTCGTCTGATCTTTTCTAGCTCATCCTTGTGAAAGATGACGATCTCCTTTTCCTTGACCCGTTTTAGCGTCGCATTCTTCAGCTGGGATTTAACGGACAGCAGAATTTCTGAAGGATTTATGTCTCGGTAGTCTTCAAGCAACCTAAATAGATCAGTCAAGAACCGGAGAATCAATAGATTCCTTTCGCTATCTTCGCTGGACAGGTTTCCGCTTTCTTCGGTTACGTCGTCTGTCAATAGTTCAAACCCTCTTCAGAAATTCGAGTGCGATTTGTTCTACTTGTTCTCTCGACTGAGCATATTTCGCCCCACTCCTGATGCCTACTGGAATGTGATCTTCCGCGGACTCTTGAACTCTGGCGCTCTCAGATAGGAAATTCTGAAACAGTAGTGGTCCAAGTAGTTTGTCGTTCTTCAATCTCTCTATGACTAGATCCTGAGGACTTACATACTCCAAAGGAGGGCCCCATCGATATACTCTCACCCTGCTGAAAATCACTCCTTTCCTCTTTGGCCCATTGAATGTCTTCCCATCCTCAACTGCCTTGTTAGCCTCATTCATCCTCCTGACCATTTCATCTACCCGATCATTCAGGAAATTGAGACCTATGGTAGAAAGGTAGTCGGGAATGCTGGGAACAAAGTATGAATCTGAAGCCGCTAGCGCACTTTGGGTGATAAGTCCGACACTCGGTGGGCAATCGAAGAAGATAAAGTCGTATTCTTCTTTGATCCCTTTGAGAACATCTTTGAATATCCCGAGAGTCTCCTGGTAGCGTTTGAGAGCTCTAACCTTTTCCGATTGAGAAATATCGCCAGCTCTTCTGCCTATCTCGTATGCAAGGTCTGCTTCCAGGCCCATCATTTCAAGATGAGCAGGTAGCAGACTTAAGTTGCGCAAGGAATGTCTTCCCGTTTCAGGATTAACGTAAAAATCCTTCATAATTGCTCTTGTTAAATCGAATTTGCCGCTCGAAAGTCCACCATTGATGTAGGCTTTGAAAAGATTGAGTACCGATCCATTCTTATCTGTCCAAGTCTTCCATGAACCCTGATCCATAAAGTAGACACTTGCATTCGTCTGCGGATCAGCGTCGATAAGAAGCACCTTCTTGTTATGTGCGAACACAAGACGTGCAGCCAGCTCTGCAGTCAAAGTCGATTTTCCTACTCCACCCTTAAAGTTAATGAATGATACAGTTGTTGCGACCACTGTTTTTACCCCATTGAGAGATAATATCCGTTAGCTTAAACATTGTGCATCGCTTGAACTTATGAGACTTTCTTTGGAGATGATTTACACTAACGACTCTTATCTTTCCTGCATTTTCCAATGATTGGTTGTTCTAGACATTGGTTCGTTTGAAGGGCATCGACATATGGCTATGCGAGGAAATGGGGGGACACTTTGTGGAGCCAACTCTTCTCGCGAGTACTTGGCAAAATCCACGATGCATATGGGTAAGCGATTAGCTTGATGGATCCAGTTATTCAATCCGGATGCAACTTCCCAAATCTCTATGAGACTGTGTGAAAAGTGTAATCAGGAGCCGAGTGCCGGCATTGTCTGAATCTTGTTTCTGTTTGGTCTGTGTGACTTACACTTTCAGCAACTGGTGACTGCTTTCACCAGTTGCTTTGTTCCCACTATATTCAACACCCTTCTCAGGTTGTAGGCAAGCATGGTGAGACCAATCTCACCCCTCACCTTCCTGAATCCTTTGAGCAACAGATATGATTGGTTGAATGCCCTCTTGATTGTCCCGAATGGATGCTCACACATAGATTTCCTCA
>DAHVAI010000133.1 GCA_027314685.1 Nitrososphaerota archaeon
AAGGATATAACAGAATCCTGAAAATGCAATAAGAAGCAAAAGTGAGTGAATGGATTGAAGACCATTGCTTTAGCGCTCTGCGCGATTCTTGTTAGTTCGTTGGCGTGGGTGCGAAGGAGACGCTGTTCTTCTTCGCACACTTCACTATGTCCTCTGTTTCATGTGCTGACAGGTTGTCCATTATTATGTGCATACGCTGCTCCGCCGGATAGCGCCGGCGGAGCTCCCTGAAGAATGAGAGTATGTTCTTCGAAAGCTTCCTTCTCCTCAGTCTTCCGAAGAGTGTGCCATGGTAGTGGTTGAATGCAAGCAGCAGCTGCCTTGTCCCTTTCCTGCTGTATGTTGCAGGAACCCTGTCGGGGTGGCAGCTGATTCGCCAGTGGCGGCCGCCCACCGGCTTTAGCTGCAGCGGTCCTGCTTCATCGAATGATATGACAACGGGAGGATTCTGCTCTTTCCGCGTGAGGCTGTCTATGCGTTTTTCTTCTTCTCGAAGTCTGGATCATCACTTTCCTTCCATGTCTTGACGGCATAGAAACGCGCCACCACATTCTATATGAAATCAGACTCCCAAAGATCTGTGGGCTTGATCCGCATAGTAATTCAGTTGATCTCTCACAATATCATTCAGCGTGTGTTTTGGTTGGAAGCCAAGCGACTTTGCTTTCGACGAATCTCCTAGCAAAATTGGTACATCTGTTGGCCGAAACCTAGAGGGATCAAACTCAACACTCACGATGCCTTTGTTGGTTTCCAGATCCAAACCGCCATCAGATATATCAAAATCGAGCTGGCCCTCTAGCATCAATTTTTCTATGATCATTCCTTGCCACTTCTTCCCGAACATCTTTATCTCTGTCGTATCTGTTGGGTCCCTAAGTTTCTTATCGGAATGCCAAGCCCTTAGGCTTTTCACCTCGAAACCGCCCGAGATAAGGCACGAAAGGAGATACCCTATAACAGAATTCGTTCTTTCCGAACTGAGATTGTAAACTTCCCCAGACTCTCCCTTACTGGCTAACAACCTGTATCCTTCGACAATATCTTCTATGTGGGTCCAATCCCTGAATGCGGACAGATTGCCTATCTTGAAATTCAGATTATTGTTAAAAATCATTGTCGACACTTGTCTGGCTATGGTGGATGTGACGAAATAAGATCCTCGTCTGGCCCCTTCATGATTAAAGCCCCGAGAAACAACATTCTTCAATCCATAAGAATGCGAATACTCAAGTGTCATTAGTTCCCCAAACACCTTCGTAACCGCATAAGGCGACATTGGTCGCAGAGGATTCGTTTCTTTGATGGGTAACTCAGGAATTCGTTCGGGCTGAGGGAATAGTCTGCCCTTCTTGGCTTCAAACTCACTCTTCTGCCTTTCGTCTAAAACCACAAAACCGTACTCTTCGCTTGACCCTGCGAATACCAACCGAGTTCCGTTTAGTGTCTTAAGACGCATGGCCTCTAGCACATTTGCAGTGCCTATAGCATTGGCAGTCATGCATTCAAGAGGATTGCTAAATGAGCGTTGTACAAAACTCTGGGCGGCTAAATGAAACACAACGTCGGGTTGCGCAATATCAAAAGCCATTAGCAACGAAGTAAGATCCTCAACATTGCCTTCTAGCTTCTTTACTTGGCCATCGATCCCCACTTCCCTGAGACCGCGTGCAACATCGCCATCTGCCCTTCGCCGCACTAAGCCGTATACTTCTGCACCTTGATCCACGTAAGACTTTGCCAGGTGTGGGCCTACGAAGCCCGAAATCCCTGTAATGAGAATTCTGTTGACCAATGCCGTTGTCATCACCCTTCATCCTTAAGTGCATACTCTATTCGACTTTTAAAACATTAAGTTCCGAGTGTTGTAATGAATAATGAAGATGCCTTGATGCTTCTCCTTTGTCAACAACACGGGCCACCTAACCTAATGAAGAGCGCATTTCCACTGATCTAAGTTCCGCAATCAGAATTGCGCTTGCATAAGGGAAAATCTCACCGTACGCTGAATCTATGACTTCACTTTCATTACATTACATCCATTCGTTGTCCAGGTTAATTCTCTTAAGATAGAACTTCGAGGCAAAGAGGCTATTTTTTGAGAAAATCAATCTATCAAGAAACGGATTATATCCTATAGGCACTGAAATCCAAATCGCCCCATTCGGTGAGAGACAATTGAGAAGATTCTCGATGGCAAGCACAACCTTAAGTGGATCCGAAGGTAACTCATCGTATCCTATATGTTCAATTGTTGATATGCTTACGATCACATCATATTTCTTACTGGGCCTGAAATCTACTGCATTTTGGTTGATTACTCCTGCAGTTTTGTCATATTTGTCCAATATGTCGTGCTTTTTAGGACCGTAATGCGACAGGACATTTCCAACTACTTCTAGTATGCTTTTCCCAGTGTTCTCTGCCAGTATTTCTTGAAATATGGGAATTTCGACTGTTCTCTCATTGAAGTATGAGCTGTCATAGCTGTCATACAAGTCCGTGTTGTAAGCATAGGTTTTCTGAATGAATGAGAAAGTCCTCAACTTTCCTTTGTTGTTGATGAAATGTTTGTACAATAGCATGGCATTACCTAATGCGGGTGCATAGTTAGCAGTACCCAAGTACGGCGTTGGATCTAGCCTCAAAAGTTCGTTTACAACACTAATTAACGTTCTGATGTGCCTGAGCCTCTACATGGATTCCCGTAGCAAATGCATCGTGTCAGATCTACCATACATACAATCAACCAACCAAGTATCCGCTCATTAACTCAAGTAATCCTGCCAACAAGAACCATTTGCAAGGACGCAGTAGATGACAACCTTCGGAATTTAAGATGTATCTCAACTAGGAGGATTGAGTAAATATCTTGGAATTTGACTGCTTGACCCAATCAAGAATAGCATAGATTGCATGGATTTTTTTTGGAGACGAGTATTACTGGGCCAAGGGTGGCCTGAAAAGCAGCATTCACTTTGATTCATCGTAGGAAGTGAGTCTGACCACTCAAGTTACTGAATGGTCCCTTGAGGCGGTGACGGAGGGGCGAACTTTCTCATACCCCTGTCGAACAACATACCCATAAGATAACCGAATAATAGCGAAATTACCAATCCTGCTCCGATTTCAGCCAAATAGAAGG
>DAHVAI010000135.1 GCA_027314685.1 Nitrososphaerota archaeon
ACGCTAACACCACTAATTATTGTGCCTACAATCGATACAATGATACCTAGATAGGCACCCCGAGCCCACATCTTGGGTGACCACAAGAATATTCCAGCTGCAATGTAGACAATTCCAAGAACCGTTAGGGCAATTCCCGAAAGCTCGAAGACGCTTGACACCTGTGTCCCGCTCGAACCAATCGGAGAGATAAGAAAGATCCCCACAAGATCTTTGGGCAAAAGTAATGCCGATAATCCAAATGTGATTGAAAATACTCCAGAGACAAAACACACAAGAGCAGCTGCAACTGTAGGGCCTCCCCTCATAAGGCGATTCTGTTCATCAACGCCCTTTTCAATTTCTTTTTCCGTACTTCTCGACTCTCAACCTTGCAGGTTAACCAGAGCGCTTTAAGGTCTTTCGCTTGCTGGAATGATGTCGTATTCCCAGCTTTCGCCGGAATTACTCGTGAAAATGCTATAATTCGTGAATTACCCAACATCCAAGAGCGCATTAAATTCTTTATAGGTTAAAAGTCACGCCTTTGCGTTCGGTGCTAGTGGGTGCAAGAGAAAGAACAGCCAGTAATCATCAAAAATCGGGAAGAGTTACTTTTCCTGCTTTCTGAAGCGGCTACTTTGGAACACATGGTAATGTGCCAATATCTCTTTGCCTCATTCAGCCTAAAGCGTGGCACCGAAGAGGGCCTAACTGCTAGTCAATTCGAAGCTGTCAATCGTTGGGATCAAACGATCTCTTCAGTTGCTGTGCAGGAGATGTTGCACCTTTCACTTGCGAATAATCTTCTTACAGCAATCGGAGGCGCGCCGTATCTGAAGCATCCAAATTTTCCTCAAAGGGCAAAGTACTTCCCTTCAGGAGTTCAGATGATACTCATGCCATTTGGTGATAAAGCGCTGCGTCATTTTCTTTATCTTGAGAGGCCAGAAGGCATGATACTCAAGGATGCGCCAGGATTCGAAGTTCATAGCGCACCTGTCCCAGCAACGGTTGGCGATGAAATAGTCCCTGAAGAACAAAGCTACACTACGGTTGGACACCTATACCGGGGAATTGAAGAAGGGATCAAGTACCTTGCAAAAAAGATTGGCGAAAAGCAGCTCTTCATAGGGCCAGAAACTGCTCAGGCAACGCAAGAATACTTTGGCTGGAAAGAGCTTGTGACCGTAAGAGATCTATCCTCTGCCGTAGAAGCAATCGAGACAATAGTAGTTGAGGGGGAAGGAGCTAGGGGCAACTGGGAGGAAGCTCATTATGGAAAGTTCTACAAGACGTTCCAGGAATTTCATGAATTCAAAAAGAATGACCCGCATTTTGAACCTGCAAGGCCAGTTGTTCCCGCATACTCGGTTCCTCCGAGCGATGTCGAAAACTATGAAATGATCACAGATCCGGTAACATGTGAAGTTGCAGAGCTCTTCAATGCAAGTTATGAAATCTTGTTGCAGCTGCTCAGTCGATTCTTTCTTCACACTGACACAACTAGAGCTGAACTCAAAGCACTCAGCGACACGGCAATTGATTCAATGTTTAACGTCATTGAACCGCTGGGCCGTTTAGTCACTACTCTTCCTGTGGGGAAAAATCAGCCCGGAAAGACCGCGGGACCATGTTTTGAGATGTACAGGCGAGAGTACATTCTCCCTCACAAGCACGCAGCCTGGATGATTGTGCATGAGCGATTACTAGAACTTTCGGCGTTCTCGCACGAGATCGCAAAAAAGCAACCCTCTCTCACTCAGCTTGAGACCATTGGAGAGAGTCTTTCGCATCACGCGGACCTTCTAGCGCCCCATCTAAAACACGTCTAACTTAGAGAGGTAAAATCCCGCTTAGAGCGTGGGTTGATTACGTTTCAACAAAAACTTGGTTTTCGACAGTACTTACTTTGTAAACGGGCTCTGAAGGTAGCTGCTGACTAAATTGGACTAACTTGCCAGATTTTACGTCCCATTTTGCTCCGTGTCGCGGACACGTCACAACGCTACCTTCGAGTTTTCCCTTTTCAAGGGAACCACCCATATGATTACAAGTCGAGCGCATTGCATAGAACTGGCCATCCACATTTGCTACCAGTATTTTCTTTCCTTCAATTTCAATTCCGACCATAGTTCCAGGGTGAATATCGCTCACTTTTGCGACTGGGAATCTTGCCAAAATCTTCAACCTAAGCTACTTTACTATTGACTTGTTGGGAGCCCAAAGAGAGCAGTATGCATGCGGAGCGATTATCTTGGAAAATTTTCCATTGCAATCTTCGCCCTGACTCTTTACGATAGCGCACTTGCCGCCTTGAACATTGAGAAAGTAGACACACGCGTTGCAAAAGTATCCTTTTTTCAAGTCAGAATTCTTAAACTCGTCCACTTCTATGTATCCGGCCCTCTTCTTCGGAATGCGGGCCTCTTTTGCCATGTCAATTAGATGTTTGATTCTTTCTGCCATTTTCGCTCATCCCTCTACGCTTTTACCATCGATGTATTCTTCCAGAGCGCACACATACCGTAGGGCGCGATGCGGTCAGAGTTTTCCCCATCAGCGCTGTCACCGCTGCTTTGAACTATCGCGCATTCATTCCTATCTTCGAAAAAATATACACAACTGCCACAAAAGTAGCCTTTGCTCGTGTCGGCTTTTTTGAATTGCGCGAACTCGATGTATCTAGCTAACAGTTTGGCGGTCTTTTCAAAATCAGTACCTGGAATTTTTTCATTAACCAAGTGACAAATCTGGATGGCTGGAATCATTTGAAAATATAAGCCTTCAACAATTGACTTGCTTAACGTATTGCTAGTTGGGTTTCGTTGCCACGAGAATCTCACGATTTCTGAAGTTTCATTAGATGTGTGCACTGCTTTTTCCCTGATTTGGCAGATCTTTGAAGGTTAGAATGTCAATCTATCACCGTTTTGGCAAAACTGCGCTTGCACTAATGATTCTTGGAGGAATCCCGATACAGAGAGTAGGGGCGATCGAAATTGAAAGAATATCTAATATAGACTATGCAACGCAGATTCCCTTTAGTTTGTTTAACTCAATCCGAGCGAAGCCAAAGGCTCCGATAGTCTTGGTTGTAGCTCCTATCATCACGGTTGTGATTGTTATTGGAGTGGTGATACTTCCTTACGCTCTCAATGTTGATTTCGGAGGTTTTCATCAAAATACTGTCAGTACCACAACTGTTTCCACGAGTTCTACGACAACCACTCCGCTCTTTCCTCCGCCTACGAGTACGTCGACTTTTACGACTGCAAGTACAACTAGATCCTCGACGACAAGTAGCTCTACATCTAC
>DAHVAI010000244.1 GCA_027314685.1 Nitrososphaerota archaeon
GTGTGGGCATAGTGTATTTCCAATCGCTCTGACTTTGAGATTCTTGGATACCATACCTACTCGAGAAATCACTCCAACCTGTACATCGTAAGGCTCATCCGTTGGTTTGTTCGTGACCGGTGTGTGGCGCCTAAGAAACAGAGTTGTCTTGATTAAAATTTCGCCGTTTGAATATCTGTGCCGTCTCTTGAGTTCACCCAATATGTCCTGCCCTAGCTGTTCAAAGCTCTCTTTGGTTTTTCTCGAACCTTTCGAAATTACATCGTTGATTGATTCAACCAATCTGGACATGTGAATTCCCTTTCGTTCCGTATCCAAGTCTATGAAAAGATCAATCTCAGCCATAAAACAAGTCTCTGTATTATTATTAGTTAGTTTGAGTACGGAACGAAGTCCAGAGATGCCAACCCTGTCAATCGATTCCTTCACAATCGGCATACGATCTTGCGTCGGTTGTTTGTTCTGAACCGTTTGAACGCCACTCATAAGAGGGTCGAATTGATTAGCGAAGTTTTACTGTATAAAAGAATGCGCGTCGATTGATTCTTGGTATGAAGCGGAGCGCTAGTAGTAGTAAGCTTCAATCGGTGACTTTAGGTATTTGCTGACAAAGTTCCATGCGGACTCTGCCGTTTCGAAATATTTCCATTGTTCCTTATGTCCAGGAACCAGCTGGTTAGTTTCTTGATCAAGAACACGCTCCTTGATATTGACGCAATACTTGTCGTCAGACTTGTTTAGAAAAAAGAACGCTCCTCTTTCATACCCCGCGACATTTGCTACGAATCGTATTCCCTCGTCAAGATCTAGACTCCAAAACAGAGTCTTAAACTCCCGAAGTTGGGTGATCTTTCGCTCAGTGTAATCAGGAGGTACGTTCTCCCCGGTTCTCGCTTCGTTCAATCGTGCGTACTTAACAACCTCCTAGGATAAAAGTCTAATAATTGACCGACCCCACGAATAGCAACTGTTATACGAACAATCGGCCATTTCGGTGCTTAATCACTTATCACGATACATCACAATTTGAGTGTGCGTTCTTTGCGAATCTATGACACTTTGACTAGATCTAAAGTAGAGGTAGAACAATCAAAGGAATTTAGGATGTTTGTTTGTGGCCCAACTGTACAAGACAATACCCACTTGGGACATGCGAAGACCTATCTCGCCTTCGACGTACTTGCTCGTTGGCTTCTCAAACGGGGCAAGAAGGTATTTTTCTTACTAAACATAACCGACATCGACGACAAGATCTTCAATCGCGCCAGGGAAGAAAACACAACTTATACTGAGATTGCAGACAGATTCTACAGCGCATTTGTGGAGGACATTGAAGCTCTGAACATTGTTACAGTGAGCAAATTTGAGCGAGTATCACGTCATGTCGAAGACTCTGCTTCACTCGTCAAACAGTTATTGACCTCTGGAAAAGCTTACTCAATCCATGGTAACGTATTCTTTGACACTTCCAAGGCGGTAGACTTTGGCAAACTTTCACATCAATCTGCCAGAGACCTTAGACTGAAACAGATCGATCCAGCTCCCGGAAAGAAAAGTGGCGTAGATTTTCTGCTTTGGAGATCTGTGATAGATGACGAGGAAGTGAAATGGCAAACCGAGTTTGGAGCAGGAAGACCAGGTTGGCATATTGAAGACACTGCAATTGCGTTTTCCGAATTTGGCGGCCCCTACAATCTTCACGGCGGAGCAACCGAGCTGATCTTCCCCCATCATGAATCTGAACTCGCCCAAGATGAAGCGATATCAGGGCAAGTTCCTTTTGTTAAAATCTGGATGCACACAGGCCTTCTATACAAAGGAAATGAGAAGATGAGCAAGAGTCTGGGTAATGTCGTAACAATAAAACAGGCGCTCAAGAAATACACCCCAGACGAGATAAGATATCATTTCCTAAAACATCATTATCGAGAGCAACTTAACTATGATCCAAAATCTATGGACAGGAGTAAAGAAGAGTTTACTGTAGTGAGGGAGGCTTCAAGTCTCGCGTCTAAAGAAGGAGCTCGGAAAGAACCTACAGATATTGCATGGATGGAGTTCGCTCAAAATATGGATGATGACCTTCACACACCCAAAGCTTTAGCGTTACTGGTCGAAACCAGCAAGGCCATCGTCGACACTAAAGATGAAAAGCTCGGCGGAGTCTTCTGGAACATGATAGAGACACTAGGGTTCAACCTTTTTTGAGTTCAGAAACATTCTCTCACTTTCAGAATTTGTTGAGGAACGAGCGATCTTTTGACAGGCTTTTTTGCTATGTGTCGAAAGGCAGTAGATTTGATATCTACTACAACGATCAGTTCAAGGACGATCCTGTGTTTAATCATGCTGTGATTGATGATTCGATTCTCAGTTCCGCTGTTGACGTGAATGCTGGCACGGCTTCGGTCTTGCTCCACGAGATCAAGATGGAAGCCGCGAAGATTCACGTTCCACCCACCATATTTGTAGAGGAATTTTGGGAAATGTCTCGATTTGTTCAAAAAGCGGCTATTGAAGAAGGCTATCTTGTTGGTGGTTCCATGGAAGTATTGTCTAAAATAGTTGGCTCAAAATCCCACTTGGCCTCTGAAGCACTGGTCCTTGAGACCGTTGATTCAAAGATGTGGAATGAAGTCTTCATGAGCTCCTATTCGATACCACCAAGCTGGAAAGTGGAGCTTATCAGACGAGAGCAAATGCTCTCCACTTCCGACACTACTAAGCTACTGCTTGCCTGGGATACGCAAAAAAGGCCAGTTGGCTGCATGTTGACGCACATAAAGCCTCCTGATTACTTTGGCATCTACTGCGTTGGAACAGTTCCTGATATGCGCCATCGCGGAGTTGCCAAGGCAATGCTGCACAAAGCAGAAAGTATAGCTCTAGCTCATGGATGCAAGTATCTTACTCTGCAAACCATTTCTTCGGACGGGGTGACTCCCATGTATCTGAAATACGGTTTTAAACTAGAATTCAAGCGGGCCGTACTTCTAGCCCCATAGAATCAAGTCTCCAGTGTAGTCTTGAAGAATAGGTCTTCCATTTTTGCCTTTCTAGGGCTCAGCTCTTGCTCGTACGAATACCCTGTGATAGTATCCAATATCTTTTCGTTCTTCTTGATTCCATAAGCATATGGATCAGGTCCGAAGATATCCTGTACTTCCCTAGCCAAGTCGTCCAGCCAAACATAATTTGTTGGTTCTCTCATAGTCGCTTGAACTTTCTCGTAGCTCATCTGCTTTGACTTTACATACGCTTCATACAAGCTCATGGCCACCCAAGGATGCTTCTCGAGTATGTCATTCCTAATCACAACTGTATGATTGATCGGAAAAGTGCTAGTCTTCTTGTAGAATCTGATACATTCCTCCTTCTGATTGGGGAAGAGTAATCTGACTTTTCCCGCATTCGCATTATTGAGTGATTTCGATCTATCCATCTGAGTCCTCCAGAAGTTGAACTGAGGAAAGGCGGCATCGATCTCTCCATTTTCCAACATTGTGATTAAATCTGTGTTCTCCGGTACGTAATGGATTTTAGCGCTGGAAGGAGGTCGAAAACCAAACGCAGCTCCAACTCCCTTGTCGGGAGCTCGCTCAACATACCATTCAATTTCAGAATGGTGGACCCCGAATTCGTGAAGAAAAATTCCACGTAGCCATAATGCAAGGGACATGCTGTATTCTAATACGCCTACTCTTTTTCCCCTCAAATCTGAAGGACTGTTTATTCCAGAGTTTGTGTTTACCGCAAGCTCTGTGTGGAAGAATTTACGCATTGGGAATACAGGAATTGCTGTAAAAGGAGCTTTTCCCAGCAACTTGGAAATCATGTAGAACGACATTGACATGTCTGAGACATCAAATTCTTGATTCTTGAGCATCCTAGAATGAGCCTGCGGTGGTGCCATTACAAGATAATTCAGATCTATTCCTTCTGGTTGGACTTTGCCGGTGAGCAGAGCTTCGTTCCTATCATATGCAGGGCTGGCCAATGTGAGCTGCAACTTGGACATTTTCGTATCAGCCGTGAGTAGTTACAGACTTTATTTAATGGTTGACCGCTGCTGAAGTAATCGAGTCAACATGCATCGCACAACTAGATACTTGCAAGAAAGGAGATGTATCATGCTTCATATTGTAGTCATGTTTCAGATCTTGAAAGTTTCTTTTTGTTTCTCATAGTTGTTTGTTCAGATTTGGCCTGACCTAAGAGCAGCGTTTTGAGTTGATCTCCCGCAGCCCGCGATAGATCTATTACGTCCTCACCTCTTCCCTCTCTGACCGCTTACTCGGCTTACATAACCAACGAATCGACGTTGTCGTACAAAGATTTCAGTGTACTCAAAGGCAAGGTAGAAGGATAGTTCTTTGACGACACAGTGAGTCTTCTGTATTTGTCCAACCTATCGTTTAACTTGAAAACAAACATCGATACCTCAATTGATTGTTCAATGTCGCAATAGGTTTCCCAAATCTCGCCAATGTCCCGAAGATTAGAATTGTCCTTCATCGCCGCAATGCGTTTTCTTGTTGAATCAAGACTATCAAGCACGAATCTAGTTCCCGGAGAATTTTGTGCCTCACTCACTCCCAATTCATTTTCCTTTAGGGGTGAGTAGACTCCGGCAATGCTTATTTAATTAGTTCCGACGATTCCATGCGAATTGCCGAGATCTCAAGTACATAAGGAGGAAAAAACTCCAAAACAAGCAACTTTCATTGAGCTCGAAAGCTTGAATGATCTCGCGAGACTAACATGTGCACTTGAAAGGGCGCCGCTTCCCACCTTTGCCAATGGAACCGACTCCCTCTACCGACTATCTTCCCAGATTGATTTCTTCTGTGGTTCGGCTGTATTTTACTACACCGAGTCTAGTATGACAAGACAGTTCCTCGGGTACAAAACCACCAGCTCTGGTGAAGAGGTGAGCCTGGTGGACATTCCGTCAAATCCCTCATTCGTGTATTCGCCAATCATCGAAATTGTGAAGTTCCCAAAGGTATTCCAACCTCAGCAGTCTAAACACACCAGACCAAAATACCAATCAGTAGAGTTAAGAGATCTCGCCAGTCTGATCAAGATTGCCGCATACAAGGTCATTTTTGAAGAACCACCACTTCCGGTTTTTGCGTTCCCCATTAGTGACAGCAAGTGGAGACTGGGAACATTTGCACGGATTGAGGATTTTGATGAGGCATCCCTGTTCTTCTTCTTTGACCAGAGCCAGCGGCCAGCAGAAAATTTCGTAGGGTATTCAACTTCCAAATCATTAGCCTACTTTACAAATCGTACTGACGAGCACGGCAATATGTTCGTCAAGGTGATTAGGTTAAAGACGACCCACCCGTTGGTGGACATTGATTGAAAAGAGGAACGCTCCATCATGGATCATTTAACCAAACAATAGATGCAATTTCTGCTGAAAGATTCACGAAGACAATACTTGCGTTGGACTTGGATTACAGAAGGAATGTTACAAATCTAGTCCGTGATGCGAAAGTTCTTCTCGCAAAGGTTTCGGATTATGTATGCGCAGTGAAGCTGAACTTTCATCTCATCCTGCCTCTTTCGCTCTCCGAGATTGCATCTCTTAACGACAAGATTAATGGTGAAGGACTTGTATCAATTGCCGACATTAAGCTAAATGACATTGGCAATACAAATGTCATCACAACTAGATATCTCTGGAACTGTGGCTTTTCAGGAGTCATTGTGAATCCCTTCGTCGGATACAAAGGAGCTTTGGATGCTGTTTATGAAGATGCGGCGAAAAAACACAAGGGGGTCATTAGTCTTGCTTATATGAGTCACGAAGGTGCTGATGAAGGCTTTGGCTTGAAACTTCAGAGCGGAAGAACGATTTTCGACGAATTTCTCAAGAGAGCAATAGATTGGAAGTCTTCTGGCGTTATTATGGGCACAACAAGGCCTGAAAAGATTTCAATTGCTAGAGAATACTTGGGATCAGACATAAGGATAATCTGTCCTGGATCAGGAGCTCAGGGCGGCGATGCTGCCGCAGCCTTAAGCGCAGGAGCAGATTACCTCATTGTCGGAAGGGCGATAACTAAAAGTCGGAATCCAGCAAACTCAGCTAAGCAGTGCCGTTTGATTGCGCCGACAACAGCGCGTTAGCATCACGAAGAACGCTCTTGGCGTTCTCGAAGGTTAATCGGCGCAGGGCTTGCTCAAAGCTCAGCCATTCGTAACCTGAGTGTTCGAAGGAAATTCTGACAATGGTCTCCTTCGACTCGGCCAGAAAGAAAATCACGCGCTTATGCGCCATGAGACTTTGGCGTCTATAATGATATTCTATCTCTTTTCTGAACCCCGATACAAAATTTGTCACGTGCAAACCTGTCTCTTCGAATATCTCTCTCGTCGCAGTTTGCTCTTCAGTTTCTTTGTTCTCAATCGCTCCTTTTGGAAAGCCCCAATGACCCGCAGGGTAGTGCAATACTAGGTAACTCGTCGAACGCATTGTCGGATCGTAATGGTATATGACAGCGCCAGCTGAGACCTCCTCGATCATCTGTTATCTTTCTTGCTTTGAACAGTTTTCTTGGTGCAGTTCTCTATAAAAAAGAATCGACACCGAGTACAGAAGACTGCTAAACGCTTTAATCTCAAACAAGATTTGGGTGGTTTTAATCGGAACAATTAAGACGAGTGAAATTTGGAGTCTAGTATTAAATGGCCAAAGTGAAGATCGCAATTGCTGGAGTTGGTAACTGCGCTTCAGCGTTAATACAGGGTGTCAGCTACTATTCCAAGCACAAACAGGACGAAGAGGTAATTGGTCTTGCACAATTCGAAATCGCCGGCATGACCCCGGGAGATATCGAGGTGGTTGCCGCATTCGATGTAAACGACAAGAAAGTTGGCAAAGACCTATCAGAAGCGATCTTCGCCAAACCGAACAACACGACGAAGATAGTCGATGTTCCTAACACGGGAGTAAGAGTCCAAAAGGCCCCCTTACTTGACGGAATAGGAAAGTATCTGAAACCTGTGGTCAAGATATCAAAAGAACCAGAAGTGCAATCCGTAGCTAAAGCCATCAAGGATGCCGGCGCAGAGATACTGGTGAATTATTTACCCGTAGGCAGTACCAAAGCAGTGGAATTCTATGCTGATGAAGCGATAAAGGCTCGTGTTCCTTTCATTAACGCCATGCCCGTGTTCATAGCATCCAATTCAAAATGGCAGAAACGATTTGTGGAAGCTGGTTTACCAACGGCCGGTGACGATGTCATGAGTCAGCTGGGCGCCACTGTACTTCACAAGACTATTGTGAAACTCTGTGTCGACAGAGGCGTGAAGATCGACGAAACATACCAACTAAACATTGGCGGCGACGCGGACTTTTTGAATATGCTAGAAGAGGGAAGACTTGTCGACAAGAGGATCAGTAAGACCAGTGCGGTAAAGGCGATGTCACCATACGAAGTTCCCACCAGAATAGGTCCCAGCGATTATGTCCCGTTCTTGGACAATGACAAGATTTGCTATGTTTGGCTCAAAGGAAGATATTTCGGGAACATTCCGCTCACGATAGATCTGAAGCTTCATGTCATAGATGCTTACGACAGTGCAGGCGTAATGGTCGATGCAATTAGGGGAACAAAGGTAGGTTTTGATCGGGGTGTGAGCGGACCACTTGAGAGCATCTCAGCGTATTGCTTCAAGCATCCGCCGGTCCAAATGCCCTACACGGATGCGAAACAAGCATTTCTAGAATTTGTTGATGGGAAGAGAGAGCGCTAATTCTTTTTTGACGGGAGCGCTTCCTTCCAGAGGAAGTCAAAATAGTTCTTTGCGAAAGAGGCTAATCCCGCGTGATCTGACCAGATAGCAAGGTCTTCTCTATTCTGCGAGCCCTTTCCAAGAAGCAGAACTACCTCGCGCGCGTCAATAATTACTCCGCCTCCGAACATATTCTCCTTAAACCGGAGCTCCGCGAGCGAACCAATCTTGGATGCCGACTTTTCGGAGATCTGACCACTCATAAGAATCATGACGTTCACTCCAGCGGATTTTACATGGGTAAGAGCAGGAATGAGAAGTTCGATTACGGAATTTAGTGCGGAAGGCACTACCGCTAGCAACTCTCTCTTGCATCGGTCGATAGACTCGGTGACTTTAGCTATGATGTTGTAATCACCTCTTATAATCCAGATGTCAGGTCTCTCTTGGGTTTCCTTCTGTTCGTATAGAGGCATCAATTCGCTCAGAAGATGATCTTCGCTCGATTTGAGCTCAGCCTCCATTCTCATCTTAAGCGCCTGAAGAGCAGTTGACGGTGACTTTGGAAAATATTTCGTGGGTCGAGAGTTCTGGGACTCCACCCAGCCTTTTCTTTCGAGGTTTCCTAGGACTTCATATATCTTGGAGACGGGGACATCCGAACCCTTGCTTACTTCGCTGGCTTGCACCCCTGGTCCGGAAAGTAGCCTGACGTAAGCCTTGATCTCATAATCAGTCAAACCGAGATCTTGGAGAATTTTCTTTGTCTTCTCACTCACAGCCGAAGATATTGCCAACGTGAAGACAGTTCAAATACAGAGTTATTTGAACCTGCGCTATGATTTCTTGACTGACTACTTTAACGGATGGATTGAGGTAAGCTTTCTGACATATAGGACAGTACCTACTACTAAAATAAGTCCAATAACAACCGGAATTCCATACCGGAGAGGGACATCATCACCGATGTTCAAAGTGAGACCGCCGGAAATCCCTGAAAGCTGGTGACCTTCATACGAGAATGTCATCTTGGTGTCATTCAACGAGTAAACGTATGGTTGGCTAGTAATCACTGTAAAAGTGTGGGTGGTGTTCGTATGCGGCGCCAGGGATGCGATCGTAAAGTTGGCTTGGCTACCCGATAAGACTCGCAGATTGTTAGGAATTGTAACCATGTAAGAGATGTTAGTCAGTGTGAAATTTGACGGATTTGTTACTGTTACTGTCACCGTGATGTCGTGACCTTCCTCAACTTTCAGCGCAGTGTAGGTTAGGTTTGCACTAGGTAAATAGAAAATGTTTATCGATGCAGCTTGGCTTGCAACCGATTGCTCAGTCCCTGCAAAGATGAAGTTAGCTCCCGAAGCTGATGAATTGTAGGAGCCAGGAGCTCCAGTGAGATTCGCAACGAAAACATCGCTTAATGTTTGCCCATTGCTTAAAATTGCTGCGGTCTTTGTACTCGAATTGACTATAGTGAGAAAGGAAGCAAAGTTATTGTTCACGTTGACATTGTAGACAGGCAGCTGTCCGTTATTGGTTACGTCTACCGAGATTGATACGTTAGATCCTTGAAATCCCTGCGAAGGAGAGAACTGCTTTGTTAGCTGAACGCCGAGAGGAAGCCCGTAGCCCCCACTGTAGTGCGTTATTTCATGGTTGCTCCACATACTAGTAACATTTGCAGGGCCGAAAACATAGTTGTTGTTGGGATTACCGATACTGAGTTCATATACAAAACTCGCGTTACCTCCGGCAGCAATGGAGCTCAAGTTGCCAGAAATAAGGTCACCATTTGCTTGGATGCTTGAACCGTTGAAGCTCTTGACAAAAGACAATCCTGATGGCACCGCGTCATTTAGAGTGACCCCATTTATAACCTGAGGAGAGTTGTTCAATAGGAACAAAGTTACGTTCACGTTGTTTGAAATCGGCTCACCGACTGTCTTGCT
>DAHVAI010000251.1 GCA_027314685.1 Nitrososphaerota archaeon
TTCCACGCCATGGAAAAGATCACTCCATTCCACCCCACCTCATAAATTACCGAGCAAATATTTTCGCCTTGAAACAACTCGGTGTGAAGCGTATCATTAGTGTCTCTTCTGTCGGAAGCTTGAGAGAGAATCTCAAACCCGGAGAATTTGTTTTTCCAGATCAATTCATCGATAGAACCAAAGACAGACCTGACACATTTTTTGATGGCGCCAATGTGGCTCACGTCTCCTCAGCTGACCCATTTTGTCCAGTAATGCGTGAAGTATTATCGAAATCCTCGAAAAGCAGCTCTATCCCGTCACATGATTCTTCGACGTACGTGTGTATACAAGGGCCAAGATTCTCTTCTCGTGCTGAATCAAAGCTTTTCAGACAATGGGGAGCTGACATTGTAGGTATGACAATGTATCCCGAAGTCATTCTTGCGCGCGAGGCTCAACTCTGCTACGCCTGCATAGCCATGGTAACGGATTATGATGTGTGGGCCGACAAACCAGTTACTGCCGAAGATGTGGCTTCGGTGATGAAAAAGAACGTGGAGAATGCGAAGAAATTGATCACTTGCGCCATTGATTCAATGCCTCTTGAAAGAACTTGTTCCTGCGGGCATTCTTTGGAAGGCGCGATTCTCTAGGGTAAATTGACTAGTCATAGGCGAAATTGCACATGCAACGAGAGAAGTATGCAACCGAGTCCGAGCTAAAGTCCAACCTGAGAATAGTTCCGGATTGGCCGAAGAAAGGGGTGAATTTCGTAGATATTACCACCCTCCTGAGAAATGCGAAGATGTTCAAAGCAGTCATAGACACGTTCACTGACTATTTTGCAAGCAAAAAGATTGACGCAGTGGTTGGAATTGAAGCCAGGGGCCTGATGCTTGGATCACCTGTTGCGTACAATCTCGGAATTGGATTTGTTCCTGCGCGGAAGAAGGGTAAACTCCCAGCAGAAAAATACACCATGGGGTATACGCTGGAATATGGGAGTGAATTCATCGAGATGCACACCGATGGTATTGTGGGAGGTCAAAGAGTAGCAATAATTGATGACCTCCTAGCAACTGGTGGCACGGCCGAAGCAACTGCAAGACTAGTGGAGAAGATGGGTGGCTTGGTCTCAGGGTTTGCAGTACTCGTTGAACTCGATTTCTTGCACGGAAAAGAGAAGATAAAAAACTACGATCTGCTTTCTCTAGTTCACTTTGCAGATTGACCCGTTCATTTCATAGCCTTTTCCTGAATCGCGTCGATGGTCTTCAGCGGTATTTCCTTGAACAAATTGCACCAGTCCCTTCCAGAGACTATCAGATTAAACTCCTTCAATTTGGAGTGAATGCACTGACCTCTTTCGAAAAGATCCGCATTGAGTGGGTCGTTTGGTTTGAACCAAATGCAGGATAAGCAGTTTTCGTATTGCCACGAAATTCTCTTCAGATTCTTGTACAACTCCTGTTCTTCCTGAGGCATATTGCTTTTAAGCACGCATCGTGTCTTTTAATGATTTTGAGAAAGTTTGAATCCAGATATAAGCTAAGGAAGATGGGCCCAAAGTCCAGGACATGACCCAAAGAGTACCCTGCTCGCTTGTAAATTATGGCTTTTTTCCCGATTTCTTGTTGAAAATATACTCGGCAGACAAATTGACACTGGTGTACTCTGTGTCTAACTTCACCTACGAAGTGAATCTGGCTACGTGGTATCCAATATCGCCAGGACAGACAAAGCCCTGCAAGTTACAAAGAATTATCAAGTAATTCCAACCGCATTCTAGCAAGGTGACCAGGTCCCACATGAACGAGGATGAGCTTTCCGAGCGGGGGAGAATGTCATTTCAATGGGCAAAATCGCACAT
>DAHVAI010000136.1 GCA_027314685.1 Nitrososphaerota archaeon
TTTTGCAGCATTCTCGCTTTGATTTTTTGAGCGCGTTCATAAAGAGGCGGCGACGTTGGATCATTTTAGCTTGGCTGGTCATAGTCGTCATATCTCTGAGCTTTTTGCCAAGCTTTTTTTCCAATGTGTCTTACAATATCACTAGCGGTTTTTCGGGACCAACTAACACGGAGTCTCAGAGAGCTCAAGATATTCTCAATTCCGAATTTCCATCGACGGTCAACAACACTGCGTCCAATTCGATCATAGTACTTGTGCAGAACACCAACCCTTACGCAGATTCGCTGAAGAACGAGGCTTTCGCGCTTAACCAAACGCTCTCACAAGACTCCAGCGTAGTCAACTATACCGGCATGAATAGCGTCTACTCGACCGAATACGGACTGCTGAATTCGTCTCTCACTGGTGTCCTTCCGCAGGTAGGCCAACTTGTTGCAAACATCTCGTCAATTAACAACGGTCTATACAGCTTGCAACAGAACCTTTCGGCTCTAAGCATTAACATCTTCCAACTGCAGCAGGGTATCAATCAGACAGCCCAGCTCGTGTATGGAATACCTGCTACATTCCTCCAGATTTGGGAAGGAATCGTGGCTCAGGGAGTAAGTGACCCTTACTTCGCAAACCAGCAAGCGAACGCGACCTTGTACAATGCGACCGGAAATCTAGGAGGAGATCAGCTGTCGATTTCTTACTATCGTGCGTTTTACAATGCATGGAACTCATCTTTCCAAACCTCTCCGACAACGGCTCCTGTACAGAGAGAAGGAGTTTCGATCCAGAAATCCGTTGGAGCAACCTTGTCGGACCCCTCGCTGACCAACGAGACAAGACAGACGATTAGATTAGTTGCCACAGGACTGAATGTTACTAATTGGAACAATTCGACTGCTATCTCGGGACTTGCAGTTTCCACCATCACGTCAAGCATTCCTCCTAGTCTCAGCACCTCACTCGGTGTGAGCGCGGAAAGCCTAGTCGGAAAGCTCTACGACTTTGGCCCATCACCTTCGAATTCCACGTTGGGATCTTATGCTATCACGCTGTTTTCAGATGGCTTTCCAACTAATCAGAGTGCAGGATTTTCAGTGAACCAACTCTTGAATT
Organism: Nitrososphaerota archaeon; assembly: GCA_027314685.1. The sequence goes on from DAHVAI010000136.1 coordinate 1,108, forward strand.
CTTCCTATGCTCTCGGACCGTCTCCAACCTACACGCAGAAATGGAGCCTGGCTTCTGAATTTGTAGCCAATGGGACAGCTTCGGCATTTTCCGGATCTCCATTGTTTAGCGTTAACGCTACATCTCTGGGTGAATTGCTATCAAGATTTTTACAAAATTCGACACAGGCTCAAATCAATTTGGCAATAAACAACGAAATTGCAGACCAGAGCTTCCTCAACTATCCCTTTGTTCCGACAAGTGCAATCACAAAGAACTTCGTGAGCCCAGACAACAATTCGACCATACTCATATTCAATTTCTCGACAGAGCCCGGTGCATCCACAATCACAAGCGTCATTAACGACGTCAAGCAATCAGGCATCGAAAGGACGGGCACTGTTTACATCACAGGCGGCCCGGTAATCACCCAAGACGTGCAAAACGCGTTTACTCCCGCGCTTAGCATCACGTTAGGCCCCGGTATTGGCATTTCCATTTTGATAGTTGGTGTGTTGTTCCTCTCTCCAGTGGCGGCAATCATCCCTATTCTTATGGGAGCGATCTCTATCGCTGTCGCGCTACCTGCAATCTATTTTGCCATAGTCGTAATCGGACACGGTTCTATCACGTTTCTAACGCCTACCCTGACTACTCTTCTGATGCTTGGGCTTGCCGTTGACTACGCAGTACTTCAGCTGCGCAGAACGAGGGAAGAAAGAGCGAATGGAAAAAGCATAGAGGAAAGCGTGGGGATCTCTGTAAAATGGGCAGGACAAGCTGTACTCACGGCCGGGATCACAGTCGTAGTCGCCTACATAGTTATGGCTGTAGCAAACGTGCCTCTCTTCAGCAGCGTCGGCACATCAATCGCACTTGGTGTATCCATACTTCTCGTGGCATCTCTAACACTCCTGCCGTCTTTGGAACTTGCCATCGGAGACCGAATATTTTGGCCCAACAGGAATAAAGTAAGACAAGTGCAGATGCGGAGCAGGCTTACAAGACTGACAGAAGTTACTCTGAAGAGAAAAGTTGCGATCGCCAGCGTAGTAAGTCTGATTGCTTTCGGTGCTTTCTACACCTCATTTCATACGCCTGTTGGTGAGGATTTTTTGAAATTGATACCGGACTTTCCTAGCAATCAAGGCTTGACCGCTCTAACAAACACGTTTGGTGGCGGTCTGATAAGTCCTACCCAGATCGTCGTAACTCTTCCAACAGCCATTACGTATGGAGCCGATCAATTCAATCAAACACTTCTAAACGAGATTGAGACCATAAGCAACTCGGCGTCTAACTCTAGCGGGGTTGTGAGTATTACTAGCCCCACTCGACCATATGGTTCTCTGTTTGACTATCAATCGCTTGGAAACATGTCTAGCGCCTTGCGTCAACAGTATGAGAGCGGAATGTACTCGCTGATTGGATCTGATAACAAGACAGTCTTGATTAACGTTGGGCTCTCGAGTTCTTCCCAGAGCCAGCAGGCTATCAATTCGCTGCTGGGAATGGAGCAGAACATCGGGAACCTTTCACTGTTGAATGGTATGAAAATACACTTTGGTGGGAGTACGCAACAAACATACGACAGTCAGACATTCCTTGTTGGTCTTCTGCCACAGGTAATCACAATTCTCGCGGCCGCTGTATACGTAATATTGTTTGTACAACTAAGATCGGCATTCACTCCGCTGCGTCTTATCTTCACGATATTGTGCAGCGTGGTGTTTTCGCTCGCAATGCTAGCGGCCATTTTCAAGGACGCGCTAGGTCTCCCAATCCTTGACTTTGTACCACTCTTCGTGGTTGTGACGATGCTCGGTGTGGGAATAGACTACGATATTTTCTTTGTTACGCGGATCAGAGAAGAGGTGCTCAATGGAAAGACCGATAATGAAGCGATAATAACCGCCGTGGACAAAGTGTGGGTCACAATACTATCTTTGGGGTTAGTACTTTCGACGGTGTTTGGTTCGCTACTCATAACAAACATCGCAATTCTTCAGGAGATAAGCCTAGCAGTCGCGGGGGCCATAGTTCTCGATGTCGTGGTGATAATTTTGTTCTTTGTTCCCTCGTTGATGGGTTTAGCTGAGAGGTTCAACTGGTGGCCCATGAAGATGGGGAACTCAAACCATAAGAATCAAAATTGATTGATTGGAAGCAAACGTTTGTCTCAGTACTTTCGCAAGGCGAGATAACTTGACAACTCGAGGAGTCTATCCCTGGCATTTGACTCCTTTGCGCTGTGTAGAAACGCTACTGCTCTTTCGATGCAACCAGCTGCGAACTCTTGCGCATAGAGTGCAGAGTCGTACCTATCCAGTAGTTTCTTGGTCTTGTCTATCTCCCATTCCTCATACGGCCCATCTCTGTCGAACATTGATCGAATGAAACTCGCTTCTTCCTGAGAAGAATGGGACAAAAGATGGATGATTAGAAGATTCTTTTTTCCGCGCCTGATGTCAGTGAAGATTGGTTTTCCGATTACAGACTCTTCGCCCATCAAGTCGAGCAGGTCATCCTGAATTTGGTATGCCATTCCGAGAGATTCACCGAAACCGAACGCAGCGTCTATTGCCTCGACGTTCTTGGATGCGCTCCCAATTATGGCTCCACTCGCGGAAGCAGCACCGATCAAGGCACCAGTCTTGAGCCTGATCATCTCGGTATAGTCGGTCTCTGATACATCGTCACGTGCGGCCATCTCTAGATCCAGGTATTCTCCCATGGTTGCAGATCTGTAGCATTCCCCGAGCAGATCTAGCAATTTGCAAAGCGTAAAAGAGTCTGAACCATTGCGACCACATTCTGCAATCAGATTAGGCACTTGGAACAACAAGGTGTTTGAAGTGAGTATGGCAGCCGAAGTACCATATTTGCCGATTATTGATTTCTCGCCCCTCCGCATGTCCGAACCATCTATGATGTCATCTTGCACAAGCGCAGCGGCATGCGCCAATTCATATGCGACCGCAACTGGGGTGGCGCGGTGATAGTCCTCTCCAAGCGCTTCGCACCAAAGTAGTGCAAGCACAGCTCGTATCCGCTTGCCCTTTGAGATTGCCTCAAGAGCCACTTTATCTAGTTCGGTCTTGCTGGCACCATAATGAGAGGATATTTCGTCATTGATGCAGCTCGTGTACTCGTCGAGCCAAGCCGGAAACTCGAGCGAGACGGTCTCGTTTGCCATTTTGACTTAACGACTAGCACTTGACCGCAAGATAAAAGGTATCTCCCTGAAGTCAATTTGCAGAAGGTAATAGTATTTGTCCCTCATCCTTGGAGCCTATCAGTTCTGATCGCCCTTTCAGATGCATGATACCAACAAAAGCACAAGTGATTGCATGGAGTGGTCCCCGTAAAAGGAGAACGTTTTTTCGCTTTGAAGGTTCATACTTTTTCCTTCATCTCCCAGCAAGATAAGAATTCGTACGGCGTTCTATATCCGAGTGACGAGTGCGGTCTGTTTTCATTGTAATCTCTGA
>DAHVAI010000254.1 GCA_027314685.1 Nitrososphaerota archaeon
TTGTGCACACTTTTTGCTCGTGTTAAAGAGTGGGAAGCCCGGAACTGGAAAAAATCGCTTTTTACATAGGGTGATCCAGACGGCAAAGAGAAGCAAAGCCAACGCGTTAGGCGCATTTGTTTCTGCGGTCACTGGTGCAAATTTTAAGTCGGGAGGCTCAACAAAGTCAAAAACAAAAACAACTGGCAGCATTAGATTAAAGAAATTGGACTGGTGGTCGTATAACGTGTGGGGCGGTACGCCCGGTAGTCTGCCACTCAGATTGAGAACTAGATATGTGCTAGATCCGAGCAAGACCACCAAAATACCTAAGAGAATAGGTGATGTGGTAGATTACACTGCAACAATTGAGGCAGAAACAGGAGGATTCATCGGATCAATTTCAGGGTTAGGAAAACTGGGAAAGACAGGAAAGATTGTGATAGGTTCAATTCAATTCAGTGTAAAATGGACTTGATATCCGTAGAACCTTGCGCAGAATATCCACACAGAACTCCGATAATCTCTATTTGCAAGTACCATCGTTTCTACCGAAAACGAACTGTGGACTTCCCCGGAGAACAGAACGTTTTCTAGAACTATAAACGATAGACGTATTAGTAGCTATATCCAAAATTAGTTGGAGAAGTGGGATAAGCATGATTCAGCCTCGATTATTTGAAGAGTTGGATGAGGCCTACGACAGAGGATACAATGGAAATGTGCAGAGCTTCGACTTGTGGTTAACTGGCTTGAGAATTGATGCAAAAATGTTCAACCAGAGAAACATATGCAGACTGTTGTATGATAATCTTGCCCTAACTGCGGACCGAACCAATGAATTAGAAATCCTTGCTGAGTTTGTTGGTTTCTTCTCCCGTCACAAACAAGGCCATTATCACATTCCGATAATTGGAGTTTCTGGCATCGGAAAGTCGCATTTGTTCCTCATTCTTACTCAATTTCTGGCGACAAGTGAGAAGAATCTAACATGGAAATTAATCGACGCTGCCGAGTTCTCTCGTGTAGATGATAACTTTGAGCAAGAGCAGCCTTATCATAAGATTCTTGACGATCTGAAGACAAAAATCCCGAAATCGTAATTGTGGATTCTTGTGAGAAGGGCAAAGCGATCGAGCAGACTCTCAAAGACATCGTAGCGCGCCTAACAAATTGCATTGTGATAACCTCATGGACACCGTACCATTGGGACTACTTCAAAGATAGTATTGAAGAGTTTCTACCTACCACGAGAGAAGTTCATTTGGAACCTTTGGGAAAAGAGGATTCGCTGAAGATTTTAGCTGTGATCTTTAGCATAGTGTCAATTTCAGATCAGAAATACCTCCTAAAGAACGATGTAGCTGAAAGCGTTTGCGAATTATCTGGTGGAGTCCCTGCAAACATTGTAAACGTGGCAATTAGGTCTTTTCAGGAAGCCTTCCGAGACGCGAAGACGGATGTCGACAAGGAAAGTACCATCTTTGCCGCGAAGTCTCTTGGCATCTATGAGATACAATCAACGATTGCGAAACTCAACGACTATCACTTGCAAATATTGAGGTTGATACTTCTGAGTAGAGATGAAAGAGGAACTAGGCCCTCCGCACTAGTGGATTTGTTGGGTAAGGATAAGGGAACAATATCGTACCACCTCAGCGAACTGTCTAGACTTCATCTTTTAATCAAACAGGAGATCGGTCGCTGGGTGTTCTATCGGGTTCCGCAAACCGTCGAGCCTTACCTAGGACAGAGACTTGTCCAGGAGAGTGATTTTCTCGCCTAGTTTCTTCTTTTCGAAAGTACCTCCGATCGTGATTGATCCGCAGAGAGTGAAGACCATCGTAAACAATCGCGAAATCAGAACAAGCACTTTGCAGTATAGAGAAGGAGCTCGCTCAAGCTCCTTCGTTAGTACAAAAGAGGGAATATACTTCGTTGCTGGATACGAGTACCCGACTGAACACGAAACAGCTGAAGGAATGGCTCCGTTCACGTGGTTCAAACCTTTGCAATTCTTACTATTTTTAGATGGACTCGTGTGTATAGGAAGCGCTCGTAGTCAGAAAGACGTGCAGTGGGCGACCAAGTTTCTTGACTCTAACATCATCCCTACAGTTCAGCTGGAGCCAATCAAAATAGAGGAACAAATTCTCCGAACTATTGCAGAAACCAATCCCAATGTCTCTGAGATCCAACAGGAACCTGTTGGAGTACAGGACCAGAGAGTGTTTAGACTGATCTACGTGGGAAATCGATTGGTTCAAACAGAATTGTTCAAGGAGCACGAAGATGAACCGCTTTGGAAGATCAAAGTGGAAATGGATCAGTTCAAGGAGGATATCAGGGTGTCATTCTGCCGAGACGGTTACATTACG
>DAHVAI010000258.1 GCA_027314685.1 Nitrososphaerota archaeon
TTGCTTTCCGAGCTTAGGTTTTTCCAAGGAGATGAAGGCGTTCTTAGAGAATACGTTCGAACTGAAATCTCAAAAAGGAATATTCTAAACTTGATCAAATCTAGAGAGTCAAAGCTTGATCGGGAAATCTTTGCAAGGCACAAGATCGAGGGTGGGCTTATAGATAGTGCGAGCCTCATGGAGGCATATTCTTCCCCGGACTTGGGAGACATGGCAAAACGCTTTGAAAACTGGTTCAACATAGGTGAAGCAGTTGAGAAATATTCTCATAGTCAAAACCTGACAGAATTGGAAGTTGCGCTAGACAAGATTGTTGTAGCAAAATACCTTCCAAAATTCAAGAGCCATTCGATTTCTTTGACCACGGTCTTCGCATATGTCTTTCAAGCTGAGTTTGAGAGACAGAACATTAGGCGAATCACTTACGCAAAACAGTATGGCATGACCGAAGACTACATAAGGTCAATAATACTGAGCGTGTAGTCTCGTTGAGTGGAAGACAAGTCTCTCAGAGCGGAAAGATAGCCGTCGTGGGAGACAGGGAGCTGGTCGTCGGATACAGACTTCTTGGTGTAGAAGATGCATTCATAGCGGTAAGCGAAGACAGTCAGAAAGTATTGATGGACCTTTTCAACTCAGGTGAATACGGTTTGATTATAGTTGGTAGCGAAGTGAGAAAATCTCTCAGTATGGCTTCGAGGGATAAATTAGAAGCGTCAATTGTTCCTCTTGTTGTTTTCATGCCTGCAATAGGGTCTCAGGAGTCGGAAGAATCGCTTTTCACACTTGCGAAAAGAGTTCTGGGCGTGGATTTGAAGGTGAATGCGTAATGAAAGATGGAAAAATAATCAGGGTTAGTGGACCCGTGGTCACTACTCAAGGATTGGAAGGCGCAAAGATGTTCGATGTCGTGAGGGTCGGAGAGCTCGGTCTAGTAGGTGAAGTCATCAGACTCCAAGGTGATACAGCAACTGTGCAGATCTACGAGGATACTACTGGCGTCAGACCCGGCGACAAAGTTGTGAACACTGGACAGGCATTGTCGGTCGAGCTCGGGCCAGGATTGCTTACCTCGATCTACGATGGAATTCAGAGGCCACTCAACGTACTTCGGGAGCAGAGTGGTGATTTCATTAGCAGAGGGTTGGTAATTCCACCTCTGGATGAGAAGAAAGTTTGGGAATTCACAGCAAACAAGAAGAAGGGGGACAAAGTGGTTGAGGGAGA
>DAHVAI010000261.1 GCA_027314685.1 Nitrososphaerota archaeon
TGTCTTGTCTTTAGGAACCAAAACTCTGAGAGATCCGTAAGCGCCGTGCCCTTTCTCGGAATTCCGCAAGGCATTATCCTGTCAAAGGCAGAGATGCGATCGGTTGCGACAATTAGGAGTTCACTCCCTTCATCATACACATCGCGCACCTTGCCTCGTCGTAGCAGTGTCTTTCCTTCCAAGTTTGATTCCAAAAGAACTGACATCAAACACACTCTCTTTACTTGCGAATTAGCTCGGAGTCAGACTTCTCTATTTGAACTTTCTTTTCGGCAGTTAATTTTGCAATCGAGTCTGACAACTGTCTGTTTGTAAGTGCGAATATCTGGGCAACAAAGTTAGCGGCTTTGGTTGGATCGTTTACGAATGCGACAGGAACATCGGAAGGAGTGTAAGCGCTAGAGAAGACTTTAGGCAAATCATATTTGTCCAAATCCGGCGGACACGCCACAACAGGAAACAATCTCTGAGCGGCGACAACGCCGGAGAGCGCATCGGAAAGGCCCGCGACCGTTATCGCAACTATCTGGTCTCCAAAACTTGCATACTCTCGAAGCAGCTTCAGGAGATACTCAGGAGTGCGATGCGCGGATGCAATCCTCAGATCTGCAGGAATCGCGAGAGACGAGAGCGCCGTCTTGATCTTCTCGCAGTACTCGAGATCGCTCTTGGAACCCATAATGATTATCGCTTTCTGCGCCATACTTCTCACAACGAAAAAGTGCGTGGTCCTTTTTTATGCCTATTCCAGCCGTTGATCAAGACGTTGGCCGAGCTGGCTTAGAGCATTACTGTTCCGCCATCCACGACTATGGTCTGTCCCGTTACAAAGCTCATCTTGTCAGAAAGCAAAGTATAAACAACGTTAGCTACTTCAGAGGGTTCTCCCCACCGTTTCATCGCCGGTTCCCCTTCAAGCTCGTTCTTCTCGCTCTTAGTTAGATGATCGAAATTACGCTTGGTTTTGATGTTGCCGGGAGCGATTGCGTAAGAACGTATGTTGTACTTGCCATATTCAGAGGCTATGCTCTTCATCAAGCCGAGATTCGCAGCCTTTGAAATTGCGTAGGCCCCTCCTTTTTCATATCCGGATAGTGCAGGCGTTGACGAAAAAAGGACCACCACGCCTGACTTTTGCTTAATCATGACAGGTATCGCCTCCTTAACCAGAAGAAAGGAACCCAATACATCGACTTTGAAGACTTCCTGCAGATCACTTTCTGTCAACTTGTGAAGATTTGTGTTCCAGAGTTTCTCTATCATTGGATAACCTGCGGCGCACACTAGTCCGTCCACGGATCCAAATGACATGCGTGTCTTGGAGACTACCTTCTTCGCCTCATTCTCCGCAGACACATCAGCAAGAATGCCAATTGCCTTCCCTCCCTCTTTCTTTATGGAAGAAACCAAGCCGTCGATATCTTCTTGTGTTCTAGATACCACACACACACGAGCCCCATTTCGTGCAACTGTCTGCGCGATCTCTCTTCCAATACCCTTACCAGCACCTGTAACAATCACACTCATTTCGCGTAACTGTGAATTCATTAGAAAACATCCTGTCATTCGAGGCTTTTGCATATAAACACGAACTAATGAGACGGTGTGAGATTGTCGAACGAACATGTGATAGTATTGCTATCTG
>DAHVAI010000266.1 GCA_027314685.1 Nitrososphaerota archaeon
GTGTGACATGCTGTATCTGTCAAAGCAGCGGTTCAAGCAATGGCTCGTCTAACTCGTCATTACAAGAGGAAAGCTTTCAAGAAGATGAAGTTAGCAGACTGTCGATAACAATTCAATTAGCGAGAGCGAAGTAGCACACAATGGACCTATTTTGGACTGTTGCGCTAATACTCGTTGTTCTCTGGTTATTGGGACTTATCGGAGGAATCGGTGGAGAATTGATCAACATACTTGTGGTCATCGCCGTGATCTTGGTACTTTACAGGGTTTTCCAGGGAAGAAACATCTTAACTGGAAAATGATTCCCATGTTTAGGATAGTGCTCATTTATGCCTAACAAGCGAGGGTCGAAAAGACCAGAAGTGCGACCTCAAAATCTCCCGACAAGGAGTAGGATCAGGAAGAGGCTCCCACAATGGAGACAGGGAAGTACACAACGGAAGTCAAGTAGATGAAGATGACTTTCGTTATTCAGTACATCAATTGGCGTTGATTGTTATCAAAATTTGAGGGAACCACCTACCACTGCGCTTGCAATTTTCTCTGGGAGATTGGTTTCAATTTTACTTAGAATTTTTTTAAGATAAAAGCAGGCAGTAGTTGAATCGCGATGGCTAGATTACCTTTATCAAGATTCAGCCTCATGTTCTTCACTTACGATTCCAGTATTCTCTTCTGATTCAGGTACTGAAGGCGTAGCTTCTTCCTCCGTGAGAGGATATGGCATCTCCTTCTTCCCAGCTTCTTCGCCTCTCATCGATCTATCCATCTTATCCGGAGTGATAGCATTCGTTTTTTCTTCGAATTTCAAGTTGTTCTGAATTCGTGGTCTTGATTCCATCGTCATCGCTGTTTGTGTTATCGCAAAATCTGGTATGAGTGCGGTGTGTTCAATTAATGCCTCGAAATTGAGGTAAATTCAACTTCTCCCAGCTAAAGCGAGGGAATTTGTTATCGCAAATTTAGTTGCACATGCACATTTGACGGACGACAATGGGCTGGTCGAAATCAGATCGCAACGCCTACCGAGTGGTCTTGTAGTATACCATCGGAGCCGCCCAGACACGGAAATGGGGCTAATGAGAATATCTCCATGCACCATCTGCTGCTGATTCCACGCTCTCATCGAGACTTTAATGCGCTGTCTCAGACAAGTCTATTCGAGAGTTTAGCGCATTTCCTTCCACTTAAAAGGGGGTTTCCTTGCGCGATTAAATTAGACTAGCTGATCGTCAAATAACGAACCCCAGAGTCTTGCTCGCCTTCTGTTAGGACAGATTTTAGGCCCCTGGTATTAGCCCAATTCGAAGCTTCGCTCATTACTCTCTCGCGTGCGTCATTTTGGAGAACTGGAAGCTCCAACATTGTCCTAAAACTATCGGTCTCCGGAGCACTCACCGGATTAACTAGCGCCTTGGATTCTTGAAGAGTCAGGACAAGATCTGTAGCTAGTTCATACGAATTCGCGTGTTTAATCCATATAGTAAGAGAAGGCATATTTGAATGGGTACCAAGACAACGATAAATGCCTTCTACTCGTTTGCCCCAGTTATATTGACTAAAGGCAGATCCCAACCATCAAAGGCTGGGAGCGCCAATGTAAGAAAAATAGATGGACCTGAGAACAGCTGACTTTGGTCTTACCAAAGTCAAACTGCTTTTGACATCCTCCTACGAATAATTCATAGGATTCCCTTTCCCGGTGTTTGAACCAGAATTGGAATTTTAGTGGTTTGAGCTTCTATCCATAGATCAATAAATGCTGGCTGCAGTTTTTCCTAAGATACTGGCAGCAGCACCCTATCGACTATCTGGATTATGCCGTTGTCCGTTACGATCTCTGGTCTGACCAACCTGGCGTCATTTGCATAGACAGAACGTTTGGAGTTTACCCAGCTTTGTTGGGTTAGATTGGTCTTGAGAGTTATTGGCGAGCCTTGAAGCGTCTTTATGCTCGGAGTTCTTCCATCCGAAGTCATCTCCTGTATATCCTTCTCTGTGATCTTGCGATCTACGATATGGTAATTCAGGACGTTTCTCAGTTTCGGAAGGTCTTGCATCCAGTTATCTACTGTTCCCGCCGGAAGATTCTTGAATGCCTCGTCCGTAGGCGCAAAAACAGTGTATGGTCCACTAGATCTTAGAGTATCTGTCAGACCTGCCTTTTCTACAGCCTGCATTAAAGTCTTGAATTCGCCGGTAGATTTCGATGCGTCCAGTATGTTGGACATGTTTGATTGAGTTGTTGTTTCTGTACGTATTGTTGTGGTTGTTGTTGATGACAATGTGTTTCACAAAAGTGTATAGGCGGCACCGAGTATATACACCCATGCCACCATTCCTACTTGCCTATCATCAGTACTCTGGTTACAGGAAGTATTATCTCCAAAGGACAAGTCTGGATTATGAATTTACCATGCCTGCGTACTTCTAAGACAATGAACTTCGGGTAACTTGCGAGTATGAGTTAGACCCAGGTCGCGATTCCGCCTTCACCGCGAATGTGTAATCGTTAGTTGACAGGCGTCTCTACACCATGTCATTGACGAGTGACAAGAAGACTTGGAGGTGCTCCCTTTGTAATCTGGGAGCCATGGCTGTCTTTGTTTTTCCACCGTGGCCTCAGTCATCTTTGGTGCGTGCTCAAAGGGCTTTGAGGGAACAGATCTTGAAGCATGATATCAAGTCAAACATCCTATCCAAAAAGGACTACACCAGGCAGCACGAATTTTACTTTTTCCAGGAAGCGGATGAGCTGATGACCACGTTCTTTTTCATGACTATAACTGGAACGGGCCGCGCCAGTAACTGATATACACGTCGTCCAAGAAGTTTGCTTCATCCAAGAGTCTTCTGTTTCAGAAAACAGGGTCGCAAAAGCAGGATTCCGAAGTTTACTTATAAGCTCTGAAAAACAAATGTAGACAATCGAAGGTAGATCACGTTCAGCATATTGGGGTCGTCGTCCAGCTTGGTTTAGGAACTCCTTGGTTGGAGCTATAATACCACCCTGGGGAGCGTGGTAAGGAATATCCCTTTCGTGCTAACCGGAACGGTGGCGAGGCACATCCGTGCTCCACAAATCGCCGGTTCAAATCCGGCCGACCCCACCCTCTATGCCCCCCCGCTCGTGTGTGTATGTATGAATGCGTGTATGAATGTTTGAATTAATTTGAATGATTCAGAATGAATGAATGCTAGTATGTATGCACACACTGAGAA
>DAHVAI010000276.1 GCA_027314685.1 Nitrososphaerota archaeon
GGCGATTATGATGAGTTTCGAGAGCACAAAAGAAACGACTACCCTTTTCAGAAGCTTTGCGCCCCGTATCGGCCTTGTCATTTTTCTCTCGACGTTCATAGTGTATTTGGTAACTCTGAATGGTGTCTGGGCTACCGATCACACTACAGCGTTTGTGGAATTTGACTATGCAGTTTGGGCAAATCATTCTTTCATCCTTGGCTCAATAGGTAGCTTTGATCCCCACAGCGTAGACGTGTTCGTGCTTTACGGGAACTACTACATGGCTAACGCGCCAGGAGCTGCGTTCATCTCCCTCCCATTTGCGATAATCGGATTTATCCTCACTGGACAGTTTACGCCGTATGGAAGTGTTCTACTTCTCACCGAAGTACCTGTTGCGTTTGCAAACGCCGTAGCTGCTTACATGGTCTTCAAGATTGGCAACCTCTATTTCGATAAGAGGGTTTCATCATTCCTCGCATTTTCCTACGCCTTTTCAACGATTAGCTGGCCGTTTGCAACATTTCTATACCAGAGCGATTTCTCGGCTCTCTTTGATCTTATAGCAGTCTATTTTGCATTAAGGATCGGTCGTCTGACCAGTAGAGAAGATTTTAGTCAAAAACCGAGTAGACTAGACAGGACTACAATGTGCCTGCTCTGCGGGCTTGCACTCTCTTGCGGCATTACAGTCGATTATGTCAATGCAGCACTTGTACCGATAATTGGCGCATACATAGCTCTGAAAAAATCGCCAGAAACTCCCATGATAAACCGCGAACGTATGATTTCATTTACTACCTTTCTAGTAGAATCCATTGGTTTGACTCTGCTCTTACTCGGACTATACAACTACACAAGTTTCGGAAATCCCTTCGTGAGCTCCGAGCAGCTTTACCTGAACGGTTCAAGCTTGCTTGGCAGTTTCACGTATCCATTGTACAAGGGCTTGTTCCTTAACTTGTTCACACCACTTCGCGGACTGTTCTTCTTCTCTCCGGTGCTAATCCTAGGGGTTTTAGGCTTCTGGAAGATGAAGTCGAAGAACTTTGCAGAAGGCATTTTGCTTCTTGTCGTATTCCTTGGTATCCTAGTTCCGTACTCGGCCTGGTACGACGTGACCGCGGGCTTGTCATACGGGCCGCGCTTTCTGGTAGCCTCGATTCCTTTTCTCCTGATTCCATCGGGGTTTGTGCTTTCTGAGGTGAAATCCAACAGAAATTTCATCATTGTGTTTGTTCTTTACGCTATCGGCGCAGCCGAAAACGGACTCGCTTCGCTAATCGGAGTCCTTGCTCCGCCAAGCAACAACTGGTTTGCGTCTCCTTTTGTCTTCAAAGTCTTGCACGATCTTGGGAAGGGAAGCTTAGATCAATGGTGGACTGCAGGTTTGGGTCAAGGCTGGATCGCAGCAGGAGCTGCAATCGTCTTGTTTGCTATTGTTTTTCCCCTAGTCTGCGATTTGAAATTACGCAGTAAGCAGAAGTTCTCAGGGCGCGAGCACGCTAATTGAAGAGTCGCCGGTGTTTGAAACATAAATTGCATTGTTCATTGGATCGTATACTGGCAATTTTGGAGCAGGTCCGACCCCAAATGAATTGATTACAAGGTTGTTCGAGCTGGAAATTTCAGAGACCGAATCTTGCGCATTGCTCACCGCGTAGATATTCTTGTCATACGGATCATATGTAACACCCACTACTGCGTCGCCGACCTGAATGTGTCCGATTACCTCACCCGAAGATGCATTGATCACAACTACATCGCTCCCAGACCAGTTGGCCGCGTAAATCTCGTTGTTTGCAGGATCATAGGCGACGCCAAAGAGAGTCTCGCCAACTGGAATACTCCCAACTACTTGATTTGATGTTGCGTTTACGACTGTGATGTTTTCATTTGTGCTAGAGATGCTACTTCCATGATCGCCAACGTAAATTTCGTTATTCGCAGCGTTTAGGTCGATGCCCCAAGAACTTCCACTAATCGGAATAGTCGTGACAAGCTTGTTATTTGTGCCATTAATCACAGAAAGGCTGCCGTTTCCCGACTCACCGGTTGCTGAAACGTACACACACCCATTAACAGGGTCATACAACGCATAGACTGGATAAGCGCCAACTGTAATGTTAGCTATCACATGGTTGGTCGATGCGTCTATCACCGAGGTAGAATTTGAGCACGTATTCGTCACGAATACTTCATTGCTCACAGGATCGAATGCGACTCCAGTGGGCAGAGCGCCGACGGGAATCACACTCGTCGTCTCGTTTGTACTGAGGTTTATGACTGAAACAGTGTAGCTTCTGCTGTTTGCTACGAATAGTTCGCGGGTGTTATTGTCAAATGCTATTCCATATGGAGCATACTGGGTGGATATCGTGTTGTTTGAGCCGTATTCTGAACCTGAATATGGGCCGGGACATCCGGTAAGACTAGTGTATGGCGGACCATTCGAGGACAAGGTAGTCGTTATGACAACGGTCACTGTCGTCGGGCTGGATGTTTGATTTGTAGTCGTGTCTGACGAGTGATTTACAGATCCTGAAACTACGGTCGTGGTAGTGCTTCCGTTAAAGAAAATTGAAGACGACGAGCCTGGCTGGGTTACCGTAACAGTTTCCGAACCGACAGTTGTTGTGGTACTTGAGGAGACCAAAAGTCCGTCCACGTAGATACCAAAACCGAGAACAAGCACAATCACAATAACAATGACAGCAGTTATTCCTAGGGATGCGGCTCTGGTTCCTGACGCCATACTAGCGACTCATCCAGGCTCTTATTTAGAATTGGTTGTTCTTGAATCTGTTCTAATGATTAGAACAATGTATCGATAGTGTAGTATCAAGTAAAACCATCTGTCATACTAAGAAGGAACTTCGCCACCAAAGTTATGGAGATACTGATTCACAGGTTGCTATCACGCCCACAGCTTGCCAATACCATTAGAACAAGCGCGAGAAGGCATGCTGAAGCTTGGCTTGTTGCCTCAATCGGTCTGTTCTTCGTGATTGGGGTATGGGAGCATCTGCCGTACTCTGGGGGACACGTATACAGTGACATCTTGTCGGTGTACCAGAATCGATTCTGCGCCTCAGGAACTTGCGGCATGGGACTGCCTTACGTGAACTACTTTGTGGAGTACCCCGTTCTCACAGGTTTCTTCATGTATGCTATGGGAATGCTGGCGCACTTCTTACAGCTCCCAGGCACGAGCTTTCTAGGTGATTACTACTCATACTCTGCGATTTTCCTTCTGATACCCACCGTTCTGCTGGTTGAGAATCTAGCAAAGATAATGCAAATACTCGGGATTACGAGGAGCAACAAACGTCTGTTTCTATTTCTAATAGCTACACCCAGCTTCGTGTTCATGCTGCTACTGAACTGGTACATAATTGGAGTCTTCTTTGCAGCATTCGGACTTAGGAAATTCTTGGAAGGTCTACGCAGCGGAAAGAGTTTGAGTGTTCTAAGCGGCGTTCTGATGGGTATCTCAGCTGCGGCCAACATGATTACGGCTGTCCCGGGGTTAGGTATTCTGGTATTTGGAACTACTAGCTTCAAAGAGCGAGCCAAGTTCTTGGCTGGTCTTATTGGAGCAGTATTGGCTGTTTATGTTCCTGTGATTATTCTCAATTCATTCCCTCACACTTATCTTGATGCGTCTGGGGCGATCGTGAGCTATCCGTTCAAGTTTCCAAATCTTAACGTGATAATGGATTTTCTACGCTATGAGCAGAGCTGGTACGCCGAAGGATCTTGGATGCTTGGATTTCTCACCAACACTAGCTGGCTTCGGCACTATATCTTCGGAGGCTTGTTTGTTACAATGGTAGTAATAATCTCGCTAAAGGGACGCATGTGGCTAAAGACAAGAGCTGCGAGCGAACTAGATCGTGCAAACGTAGTCTTGATGACAAGTTGTCTTTACATGTTTGCCTTTCTCTTTTCCAGCTATGTTTGCACTCCTCAGATGAACCTGCTCTTGCTTCCGTTCTTTGTACTCTTGCCCGGCATGACGAAGCGCTATTCGGAGTTTCTCGCTTTTGAAGTTGTGAATGCTCTTGTGATAGTGTGGGGTTTTTCCTCACCGCTTCTGTTCTTGGGAATAAACATTCCAACACCCGTGCAGTTTGGACCAGTTTGGGTCTCCCCGATACAGTTGCTTGCAGTCCTGAGATCGTTCTGGATTGGCAAATTCTTGATTGCGGATGGGCTGTATGGTTGGCCAATGTTTAAGACGAAAACAGTTCCCTCGATCATTCAGCGACTCAAGGTTGCGATCCCTTCCAGGATCAGGTTGCACTGACGCTCGCTGGTCTTACTTGACCGGTATCTGTTGGTCCACCCGGAGTGCCCAGCCATGCGTATACAAGGACGTAGTAATTCAAACCTTGGTGGATTGAGATTGTGCTAGAGGGAATTACTAACACAATTGTTGATGACTGGTTCGGTTGGATATTCAGAATGATGTTACCGGGTGGCTGAGACATCGACGCTGGTGGAGTGCCGATAACGGTGCTATTAATAGAGATTGTGGCACTGCCGATGTAAATATTACCCACAACTTGAAGCGTAATGTCTAGCATACTGGATTTGTTTCCCGCGCTCAAGCTGACGGCAGTGATTGAGAAACTGCCGTAGAAAGCGCTAGATGTTCCAGACGTAACAGTCGAGCTTGATGTAGCAATGGTAGAACTTTCCGTTCCGGTCACGACGCTCGTCATCGTGCTGACTACTGTCGTCCCGCTAGAAACCGTTGCGACTCCCGTTGTCGTGGAAACTACGGGGGTGGTTGTGTTTCCAGCGGCCCTCGTGGTGTACGATGTCACAAGAGAGGTTGTGGTAGAAGTTGCCATAGATGATGTCGAGGCCGTAGTGACCGAATCCACGGATGTTGTCAGCGTCGTGGATGGAGCTGTATTAAGGGTCGAAGGAAGAGTTGCAACACCGAGGCTGATTCCTATGCCCAAAGCTATTGCTATTGCTGAGAATGCTACGATGCGCTTGCTATATTCCGACATGTGGTTGCCAGCCGTTACAATCTTTTGGATATTATTACTATGTTTTAGTACAGATGTAATCGAACAATGTGGGCTGTTTTAAGTGAAGAATTGTGGTTTAGAACAATTCTTTAAGCTCAAGGCCACTAGAACGACTTATCATGGCCGCGGCGCCCGACGACGATCAAAAAAGATCGAGAGAAAACGTCCTTGTAGGGACGACCCTAACAGTCTACCGCTATCTGTACAGGGCTGCCGAGCCGCAGGGAATCAGGGACGTGCAAAAGGGTCTTGCCATGAGCTCACCGTCGGTGGCGCAGTATCATGTGAAAAAACTCTTGCAGGTTGGTCTCATCAAGGAAGAACAGGGAGGTTACGTGGTCGACAAGAATGTGTTTGAGAATGTGATCAGGATAAGGAGATCGATTATTCCCGTTCAGGTCGCCTACTCTGCGTTCTTTTCGACGCTACTGGTAGCTTTGTTTGTCCTATTCCATCCTTGGTTTGGCTCTTCCTTGTTTGTCTTCTCATTCGCTTCGATTGCAATTGCAGCAGTGCTATTCGGATACCAAGCGATCAATAGCAGGAACTACTTGAAATGACTACGCTTTCCAAAATTTGATAGTCCGCGAATTTATCCCTGATATCTTCACACTGTCTTACTCTTCTTTGTTTGTAACCTGTTTCTGAATGGTAGTATTACTAATCCCACCACAAGCGCTATCGGCAGAACTACCACGGCGACCTCGACAATTCCTTCGACTACTGCGACCAAGAGACCCCCAACAAAGTCATAGAAGTTCTTCAGGGAATGCGACGATGCAGAGCTTACGTGGATCACAGTCCATGCTTCATTTACAGTGCCATTAGAATCAGTGACTGTGACGGTAACATTGAACGCCCCTCCCTGGTTGAATGTGTGAATCAGCGTCTGCCCTTGGTAAGAAGTTCCGTCACCAAAGTTGTAATTGACTATGTAGGGGCCCGAACCGCCACTGACAAGTGAATTAAATGTAACCGCTAGCGGTGCCATTCCTGATTGCGGTGTAGCGATGAGCTTTAGGGTCAGCGGCTTGGGCGTGATGGTGTTAACTCTATTCAGAGTGACCGTGATAGTCGAATAATCGATTAACGTCCTAGTCTGAAGTATCTGGCTCTGGATCTCATTTATCTGGGCGTTCACTCCTTGCAGTTCATTTTCAATAATGAGTGTGGAGTTCAGCGAAGTGGACTTGTTTTCTAGACTGAGCAAAGATGCCTGCTCAGAAAGGAGTGATTGCACTGTTGCATTCAGATCCGTGTACTGGACAGATACGTCGTTTGAATTCGTCTGGAAGCCAGAAAGATTACCAAGTTCTT
>DAHVAI010000137.1 GCA_027314685.1 Nitrososphaerota archaeon
ATAGATCAATTTTTTCTCTAACTTTAAGCATCCCAGCCACACTTGCCTGCATCTGCTTCTTTTCTATATTGGCAACAAGATGAATGTAAATCCAGAAAGACTGATTGTTATCGCTTTATCTTTCTAAGAGACCCACACCTTACCAATTTCAAGAAAATAGATCGTCACGTCCAACCGAGAGCAGCGCAATACATTACTGCGTGGAAAGCGTCAGACCTGTCTCCCCACGACCGAACTTCATCGATTATTTCCTCTATCATTCCTTTATCCGGCAACTCATTATCGTCATCAATCGTTTTGGATAGCTGTCTTCGTATGACTCCAATGTAAGCATCTGCGAAGCGTTTGGTCTCTTCAAGTGTGCCATAATATTCCGCGGCGACAGCATGCCCTTCGGTCTTGTTGAATCCAGCTTCCAAGAGAAGATGGCGAAGATTCCGGGAGTAAAATGGGCTGCCTCCATTCAGCTCTATTACATTGATAAGCAGCTTTGTCGCTTTCTCCAATAGAGGAGTTGGTGGGGAGAAAAAGAAGCTACCAAAGTCGTCATCAAAGACGCCTATCACACCGCCTGGTTTCTTCAAGACTCGTCGCATCTCCCTCAAAGCTTTCGGAGGATCATTGAGATGCATGAGTAATGTATGCGCTAGCACGGCGTCAAAGGATGAGTCTGGAAATGGCAGTTCGTAGACGCTAGCCTGCTCGAACCTGACGTTTTTAACACAGCGTCTAACTGCCTCAGTTCGCGCAAAATTCAATTGCTCATAATCAAGATCTATTCCAACCACGTTTCCTGGAGAGGCAATTGTAGCGAGGTCCAACGTAATTGAGCCTACCCCGCAGCCGCAGTCAAGTAGATTCGTTCCTCGCCTTAGATGTGGGATGAAAAACCCTACCCAATCGCTGGCGGTGCGATGTCCAAGATATTTGCGTTGAGCATTCGTGTCACCAACAGTGTAGAATTCTGAATTCTTCTTTTCTTCTTTGCTCAAACTCTTCAACTCTATTAGAAAATCATGCCCTTGATCATCCAACGATGCGACTCGTCAAGTAGGACTACCATTTCGTGCCCTTAAGCGTTGAGTTTTATGGAAAGTTTGCATCGCGCCGCACTTGCTCCATGGAACCAAATTTCAAGGTGGTTCTGCGAAGATTGTTAACAAACAAGTATAAACAAGTATGCCGCATGTCATATGTCGGCTACTGATCCGGCGAGAGACAGGAAAAAGACTGCTGAGTATATCTCGAACGGGAGAAGACCGTCAAAAAGGAGAAAACCGTCGTGATCTTTTTTGGGGCGGTTTACAAAAACAATGATCCTTTCTACGGCTACACCTCCCCAAGAAGCAGTGAATCGATTCTGCCATATCTCTTGAACAAGTTAAAGAGAAGCGAAATCATGACGATAGTCCCTGAAGTCTCTTGCAAAATTCACGGTGGGAGAGCACTTCATCACCTTTACAGGAACAAAGACCTGAAACTCGGATTGGTCTACGATATGGAAGAAGAGCTCTTCAAGCAGGGACCGGCAATTCTTGAAAAGCAGTTGAGCGACAGGAAGATCGACTGGTTTCTCGTGCTTCCATACAAGGATGATGAGCAGGCAAGAAGAATAATATTGGATGGCTTAGGCAAAATCCAAGGATTAGGCGAACTCTTTGGCACAAATCGCGAATCAAAGTATTGGATTCGTCCGGATATGATTTCTTACTTGAAGAAGTTGGCGGTTGCAACATTGAACTTGTAGCGAGAGGATTAAACCCTACTCAATCCTCTCCAACTAAATCATTAATCGTTTCATGAATTCCATAGCAAACCCATTGCCAGCACCAAAATTCCCGATCGACATCAGGATCATCCATTCTGGCGGTATCAGGATTTGGGATTCTTTTTCCAAATTTGTGGTACTTTTCGGTTAGATGCTTTCTAACCGCGTCTTCCACAAATTCCAAAACTTCTTCTGGCTTTAGGTTTTTCCCATTTATCCGCTCTCCGAGCTGGATAAAAAGTGGCGGCTCCTCCTTCTTCTTTGGTAGCATTTCGTAGAACATTGTAGCACATTTCTAGCCTAGAATATGCTTAAAAATTGTGTGAACAATGGCTAGTAAAGCGCTTTTGGCTTCTACCCACTACCGTGGGGTTTGAGAAAATTACAAAACAATTCCTATACTTTTTGAATTCAGCTTCAATGATTTATGGGAATTACAAGGTAAACTTCTTGGGGGTTCTGTAAAGTCTTCGTCAGTTCAAGTAAAATCTTCTCTGTGTCAAAATTCGTCAGCTGGTTAGCGATCGCAATTTGCATCGTGGCCAAATTGCTCAGGCTTAAACCATAGTAGAAAGAGGAATTGAATGGATTGGAATTTAGAAATACATTTATTGCCGGAAGTTCGGTCAGCATTGCTTTGTACGTTGTCGGAGTAATATTGTCGTTTGCCAAGACACAATATTTCAAACGCTTCGTACTATTCAACGAAGGATTTGAAATGGTCGCGGTTGTATTTGTCTTCGGTGGCGAGATTGCTTCTCTCTTTGAGGAATATAGAGAGAGAAAGGTGCATTCGTAAATGGTCTCATAGTCTTTGGCTACCTAATTGGTTTCTTTCTTTCCCTTTAGACGTTCCTTGTTAAAGTAAATCAGTGCCATAAACAAAGAAAAGGCAAGTGGGACTACAAAATTTACTTGAGGCAAGTTTCCAGCGTTGATCAATCCCAAAACAGAGAAGCAGAGAGCGTACACAGAGAGAACAATCAAAGCCACAATTCAAGACTGTGCACAGAGATCTAATCTCTCTAAGTAAAATCTTCCAGTCTCTCCTTTCCTTTCGGTTCTTTCTTAGCCAAGCTCGCGTTCTCGATTAGAGTTTTCCATTTGTTCTGTCCGGCGATTGTTATTCCGCAAGCCTCCGCTGGGTTTTGCCCTTTATTGCTTGATGCGGTCTTATGAAATTGTGAAAGATTTGGTATCCAGCGAGAACGCTTGAGTCCAACGTGTTTATCCCCCGCATCGTCTTTTCTCGGTGATGGTTGCTTTCTAACTATGTTCCTTCCCTTGGATGTATTAAACTACGCTGGGACATTTAGCATCGATCCCAACGCCTTGGAGAATCCACCTAATGGAACCAATCCTGTTAATGTCAACAAACCTATTGTTTGCTAAACGTGTAAATTTATGAGACGGACTGCTCTTAGAATTACCGTTGATTCAAGCTATGGTGTGGATGACCTTCAGGGAAGTTTGGTTGAATCGGCAGTGTGGTCAGCGTTCTTTCGAGAGCCTGCATCCGGGGCTTCTCATCATCAAAGCTGAATACGACTGCCTTCTGGCTTTGACGTGGTAAAAATTCGTTTTAATCCGCCAATCGTCCGAAAAGCTTTAGATTGTATTCGCCTGATGCCGAAATAGCAGCTCATGAAACGTGCACTATACATGGGATTACTGCTGATTTTCCTCCTTCTTGTTTCTGCAGTGTATTTTAATTCGATACTCTCAATATCCACTGGAAGCTCTGCTAAAACTGATTCAGGCATACTTTACTATGTTCCAATCACACTAACAAATTCTCAAACAATTCCAACACCAGTTTCCTTTCAGCAGATGTTGACTGTTGATAGTTCCCAGTTTTCTCAATATGAAGCTGCAAACCTACAGAATATCGAATTCTTTTTCTCAAATGGTACAGTCATCCCAAGCTGGTTGGAATCAGGAGCTTCCGTTACTTCCACAGATTCAGTTTACTGGCTCAATATCGCTAGCGGAATTCCAGCAGTTTCGAGCATTACAGTATACATGGGGTTTGCTTCTCCATCGACGAATCTATTCAATAATGTTACCACGGGTGAAGCTCCGCAGCTTTCTCCGACTTATGGAGAGTTCGATAACGGTGCAGCTGTTTTCAGTAGCTTCTACGACAATTTCGCAGGTAAAGTGCTGAGTAGTAAGTGGACCACAGGAATTGGGGGGTCAGGTACAGTCAGTGTAGATAACGGCGTAACAATAGCTTCGCCTTCAAACGATGGAGATTTCTCATATATTTCGAGCCATTTTCCAGACAGTTTTTCTTCCCCAATTATATTAGAAGCACAAATCTCTGCGCAGAGACCTACTTCTGACTTTCAAACCCTTGCTTTATTTGCTGGCACTCCATCAACCACTGGATATAATCCCGTGGCTTATGGTTACAACTTTCAGCTTACCATTGATACTAGCGCGGGAGACGGACCTGGCTGGATAATTCGGCAAACGACGGACTCCGGAGAAGAAAACCCGGTTTCACTTCCCAGTTCTGTAGTCGGTGTATTGACGGGAATCTGGGCAAATTCCACTTCTCAATTCGAGCTTTTTAATTATACACAAGTTTATTCCTTTGCTGGAACTCAAACGCCTAGACCAACTGACATAGGATTCGCAGCCTCATCTCTTGGCGGCTCGGCTTACAATGCAACTGCCTTCTGGATACGTGTCCGGACCTATCCTCCGAACAATGTTATGCCGACGACTAGTATTTCAAAGGTGGTACGAAGTTTCTCTGGTAGCATTTACAGCTCGACTTTCCAGTCCACGTCAACGAGCTCTGGTTCTGTAATTCCTGTTACCGTAACTACTTCTAGCACATCTTCAAAGGTTGTCACTTCATTTCCTTCAGAGACAGTTAGCCAAGTAATCATACCTACAAATGGTTCCAGCACTAGTGCTGGTGGTTCCTCAATGTTTTCTTCGATTCTGAGCCTGCCTAGCATAGAAACTATCATAGGTATTTTTGTAAGCGCATTAGCAGGAATAGCTGCAGTTCGACAGCACGAACGTAAAACACACTTTGCAATCAGGGTGTTGGACGAAGCGTCCCAAAGTAGCGGAAAAGTCGAAGCTCAACTCGAAAACCTAGGCAAGATAGCATATTTTGTTCGATCAGAAGTCTCAGATGCGCACGGCAATATGGTTTATTCAACTTCTCATCCGATTACAAAGCTGGATAAAGATAAACCAGAAAAAATATTCCTTCGACTGGAAAACAGTCAATCGGTGGAGTCGCTTCGTGGAGTGGCTTACTATCATAAAGTCGATAAAACGGAAAGTAAAGAATTCCGAGCAAGGATTGATATCATCTGACGAAAATATCCCTTTTTGGAGGGCTACTTTTCTGAAACGCTAGATTATTCTGCGAAAAATTCTGAAAATATAATGTTTTAACGATCTTTTGATTTCTTCGTAAATTCTCGAACTTCCTAATTGTGAACTCTCTAAAGGGAGCTCCAATACCAGTCTTCGCATGTTTCAGGTCGTCCGTTCTCATATCAATTAGGTTTGATTTCTTCAAACAGCAGGGCAATAATTGCCGATACATACGAACGATCAGAAAAAGGAAAAGCATACGGAATCATTGGAATTAGCTTTATTGTTAGCACGGCTCTAGGTATTCTCGTTGGCGGCATATTCGCGACATTTTTCAGCTGGCG
>DAHVAI010000279.1 GCA_027314685.1 Nitrososphaerota archaeon
CTGTCGTGGACAGTAATGCAAGGATACATCAAAGCACTCGAGACTCAAGGGTTGGTCCACGGCCAAGATGCAGAAGGAAAGAGACTCTACCAGCTCACAGAGAGAGGGTTTGTATTATTGAAGCAATATCTCTCAATAAGAGAGGATTTGCGTCTTTCTCCTGAGGAAAATGCATTTTTCTAGTGCGTTCAATGAAAAGGCATAAGCCTCTTCAAACGTAGCTTTGAAAGAAAGCTGACTTTAACCATCGGCACGATAGTTCTCGGAAACACGGATCAGAAATCTTCATTGTGCGGAATTCACCCAACATAATGTTGAAAGGGTGGATGCGCAGCTATTCCCGTGAAGCGCCAAACATGTTGAGCGAGAATGGCTCAAAAGTTCAGGGTTTGAGTGTAAAAAAGGCAGTGATAAGTCAGGACGAGTACAGGCGTTATGGACGACATCTAATCATGCCGGAGGTTGGAATAGCCGGACAAGAACGACTGAAATCATCCAAGGTTCTAGTCGTCGGGGCGGGTGGTCTGGGTTCACCTTGTTCCCTGTACCTTGCTGCTGCTGGTGTTGGAACTATAGGGATTGTTGATTATGATACAGTTGACGAAACTAATCTTCACAGACAGATTCTGTTTAATGGTGACGATGTTGGCAGCTCAAAGGCGCTGACAGCGTCCACGAAGTTGTCCAAGGTCAACCCCAATCTGGAAATCAAGACTCACGAGGAGAAGCTAACCTCGAAAAATGCTCTCGAGATATTACGAGAATACGACATTATCATTGACGGAACTGATAATTTTCCCGCTAGATATTTGATAAACGACTCCTGCGTCATACTCGGTAAACCAAATGTTTATGCAAGTATTTTCAGATTCGAGGGACAGGTTTCTGTCTTCTATCCTGAGCAGAGCGGGCCATGCTATAGATGTCTCTTCCCAAAGCCGCCTCAGCCAGGAGTTGTGCCTACATGTGCTGAAGCAGGTGTTCTGGGTGTGCTTCCAGGCCTTATCGGCCTCGTGCAGGCCACAGAATCATTGAAGCTAATCTTGGGTATAGGTGAGACACTGGTTGGTCGATTACTAATCTATGACGCGCTATCTATGAGATTTGACGATCTTGAAATTAACAAGAATCCGAAGTGTCCTGTCTGCGGCCCAAGTCCTGAAATTACCCAATTGATAGACTATGAAAACTTCTGTGGAGTAATGGAAGAATCAATAATTGGATCAGTGACACCGGCCCAGCTAAATATCGAACTAAAACAAGGGAAAAAGATCATATTACTTGATGTGCGTGAACCTCGAGAGTACGATCTGGTGCACATCGAAGGATCCAAGCTTATGCCCCTAAATCAGCTTTCGCTTCGATTGGATGAGATAGACAGTACTGAAGACATAGTAGTTTATTGTCATACTGGTATCAGAAGTGAGAGAGCGGCCGAGTACCTGCGAGGCGTAGGATACAAGAAAGTCAGGAATTTGATAGGAGGCATAGACGAATGGGTGGCAAAAATCGACACTGCCTTGCCTAGGTATTGAAAGATTCACCTTAAACTCTGCAAATCAGTATCCTTTTCTTTCCCAAATTCGATCTCTCGAAGTTCTTCGAGTGTGCTGTAAACATTTGCCCTGATTCGTTCGTTATTGTAAACTGAATACATCTTTTCGAAACCAATAACGATTAACGCAGCAGATATAACTAGTAGGATTGAG
This sequence comes from Nitrososphaerota archaeon, assembly GCA_027314685.1. The sequence goes on from DAHVAI010000279.1 coordinate 1,710, forward strand.
GACGAAAGCTCCAAGAAATCAGAATATATTGCAAGTGTGAAGCTCTCGACCAATCTTAGTCCTAAAGCGCTAGACAATAGAGCCAGTCCTCGAGAAATGGAGATAGGTCCATCTTGCGTTACCATAACAAGAGTTTTGACCTTAGTAATTCTGCTAAGACGGAACCCGTAGTATGCCGAAGTTAAGAAACAAGAAACTGCAAAAGCATATAGTACAGAAGTTAGCGGAACAAGTATCAATCGGGTAGCGCCACTGGCCAATCTTAATGCTCGGCAAACATAAAGGCCTTGTGAATTCCGGCTTCTGATTCAGAAGAATCTGGTATGGCCAATCTCATCGGAGTACGCAATTTAACGAAGATGCCGGATTAATGGAACATCAACCTTGATTTCTCAAGATAGTTTAACTCTGTCAAGATAAGTCGAAACTGCTTCAATCTCGCTTTAGAATCTCAAAGTGATTAAGAAAATCAGATCGTTTTTGTCTACAAAAGTTAACTCTACCCAGTATATCGAATTAGGCCAAATTGAATCTTGTTGCGATAGTGTAAAAATTGACCCAGTTCTCTAACAATTGGCAAGATTCCAGAAGCAAGGAGACGAGAGGAGAAAAAATCAGGCAAGCGATCAATCCGCAAGGCGATTTGAGAAAGAAAATAACTGATTCCGATAGATCGCTGACTAGCCAGATTTCAAAGCTTGACCGGACGATAACAAAAATGACAGAAAAGGAAAAACAACTGTTCAACTTGACAACAGTATCTTTCCAGAAGCACGATACTACTCAGGCTCACGCCTATGCAAATGAACTTACTGAGCACAGGAAGGCAATGAAACTAGTCCAAAGCTCGAAGCTATCACTGGAGCAAGTACAAATGAGGCTCCGAACGGTTACTGATGTTGGTGATCTCGCAAATGTAATCGCTCCCGTCGGCCAGGTTGTGAGGACGGTTCGACGGAGTCTGCAAGGAGTAATGCCATCAGCAAACGATACTCTGTCTGAGATAAACAGAGGATTCGAAGGAATGATGCAAGAAATCGGAACGCTACCGGGAATGAACTTCAACTTCGACACAAACAGCGAGGAAGCTGAGAAGATACTTGCTGAAGCGTCAGTTATTGCCGAGACTAAAATGGTTGGCACACTTCCCAACATTCCAGATCTTTCTGAAGAGGCAACAAACACAAGCATTTAGTACTGCTCGAGCCTAGATTCGCGCATGAATCTTGAGACAGTCAAAATTGCGCTTCAATCTAATGATTATCGGAGAGATTCCGCTCGTATGCGAGCAACACTAGACAAGATCAAAGAATTGACTTCTAAAGGCAATAAAGTTCTAGCTCATCTAGACTCAAGCTTGGGGAATGATCATATCTCACGAGCAAGAAGATACTCGAAGAATGTGAGGGATGTTGAAGAGCAAGTTAAGCATGCTAACGGTTTGCTGCTCATCTCACTCCTAAGGTCTGCCAAAGTCCCAACACGCACCGAGACAATTGACGATAAGAGGAGAGGGGCTACCTACCTCAAGAGAACGAAACAAGCGCTAGCGTGCGTATACTAATCCTCGAAGACCTCGATGCCGTGAGTTTCGCTGATCATCGGAGTGAACTTACCTTTGAAAGTCGTCGCTTGGACGTGAGCTCTATCGATGTAGTGATAATTTCCGCCTCGCGGCTTGCCAAAAATAATTTTGTGAAAGTTGAATTTATGGGATTTCAGCCATCCCTCGGTAATATCGCGGTGTTCCTCAAGTCTTGCTGTGAAAAAACAAATGTAGTTTCCAGACGCATACATCGAATTTATCCAATCACGCGCTCCTTCGATTTCTCCTGACACTCGCATTTTCTCGGGGAATTCGTTCTGTACGTGCTCACAGACGACCCCGTCAATATCTATCATGTATGCCTTCTTCCGTTTTGTCGCCATGGGCAAGTAGAGCCAGAAGCTTGTCAAATTAAGTGTTTCATCAAGTTTATCTTTTGACTTCCCAGAAAGACTTCGATATGACACTTAAAGCTGTCACTTTTGATTTATGGTTGACTCTAATATGGGATTCAAAGGAACTTGAAGAGTATAGAAGACTAAGAAGGATTGTAAATTTTCACAGGTTAACTAAACGCGTCGGTTCTCGAGGGACAATCATGGAGAAGATAACATACAATTCTGTAAGACTCGCCCTTGAAGAACTCTCTATCAAGGTGAGGGCTTTGTACGAAAAAGGTCTGGATATATCACCAGAGGATCGTGGTCGCATGCTCTTTGAGATATTGGGGGTGAAATTCAAAGAATCCGAGGCTGAAAATGTCTACCTCGAGGCGGGCAGAACACTCTCTGACTCTGGATATCGTTCAAAATATCCCAGCTTGAATCCAGAGGCAATTCCTACTCTCGTGTCACTGAAGAAACGATTTCCGAACATGAAGATAGGTCTTATTTCAAACGCAGCCAGAAGCGAAAGAACGTACAGAAGAATGTTTCGGCACTTCGGCATACTTTCTTATTTCGACTACTTGACAATATCTTGCGAAGTTGGCTTTTTGAAGCCAAGAAGGGAAATATTCGAATTTGCTCTACGACACTTGAATGTTGATGCGAACGAGAGTCTGCACGTGGGTGATCTCTTCGAAGCAGACATAGTTGGCGCGGCCTCGATCGGGATGAATTCGTTGCTCTATAAGGGGCTATGGCACAAGTATGCTGAGTATATGAATCCTGGAGAAAGAATACCTGAAGAATTCAGAAGAAGGAAAGGTATCTTTACCGGCGAAATTTCCAACTTGAAGGAAGTAGTTGACGTTGCTGGAAGACTCTGACTAGTCTACTACCGGCATACTCAAGGTAGATCGAATGAAAGGGATAGATCGTATCCTGGTAGTGATGATCCCCTTGAGACGATCATTTGAATCAGCATTGATTATCGCGATGATATCATAAGTTCCGTAGCTTGTGTGGACCTCGGCAACTTCAGGTATCTGCTTAATTGATGAATACACATCCGCTTCTTTACCAACATCCGCATTAACAAGAATTATAGCACGCGGCACGAAGTCTCTCGCACCCGATTCTGCTCTTCTCGTTAATTAGTTTTTTCCAAGCCTACCGAATTTAGCTGCAATATGGCGAGAGAAAACACACTCAGGTCATTCTTTCTGATACCATCGTTTAGATTTACTGAGAAGAACTTTTCTCGCGCAAGCTTCGAAAGAACCATCTTCAATCGATCTAACTGTCGGAGCCTTAGTGTCGCTATCGCCGTACGGCAATTCTCTGCGGAGTTGCATTGTCTAAGACCTAGTTCTTCTAAAAGAACAATCGCAGATTCGACAATTTTGGCCAGCTCGACCAAGAGTACTCGAATTATCTGGGCGTGATTTCGGTAATTAATGTTGCAGCTCGAGTTCGAATTTCATAGCGTCCACAAGGAAATTGACTGATCTTACTTCCGAAAGGCGCTTAACAAGGTCTCTTTCTGTTACAATGCCCACGATCTTTGAATTCTTGTCACAGACTACAAGCCCTCCAATATTGAAAATTACCATTCTTGAAGCAACAAGTCGCACATCGTCATCAGGATCTGCACTGACAACCTCTCTAGTCATATAC
>DAHVAI010000289.1 GCA_027314685.1 Nitrososphaerota archaeon
TAGGGAAAGAATTTCCAACAATGAGGACTGAGGCACTCGAAATTCTACAAAAGGAAGCGGAACTTCAAGACATTGTCCAACTAGTCGGTTACGACGCCCTCCCAGAATCTGAAAAAGGCGTGATGGATGTGGCAAAGATGATCAGAGAAGATTATCTGCAACAGAGCGCCTATGATCCGGTAGATACTTACGCATCTATCAGGAAGCAATTTCTCATGTTGAGGACGATCTTGGAATTTGGAAACAAGGAAGCTGACGCAATCAAGGCAGGTGCTCAAGCAGCCCAGATTACAAACATCGGGTCAAAGTCGAAGATTGCCAAGATCAAATGGACGCCTGAAGATAAAACGGAAGAATTCGTAAAGGAGATAGAAACGGATATGGATAGAGAATTCGCGGAACTTGTGAAGGGTGTGACTGTCTGATGCAGCAGCCAGTTTCTTTCAAGACAATACAACAAGTGGCAGGTCCTCTGCTATTCGTCGACAAAGTGGAAAACGCCGCCTATGGAGAGATGGTAGAAATCACAAACGCTCTCGGGGAAAGACTACGAGGACAGGTTCTAGACTCGCGCGCTGGACTAGCAGTGGTCCAGGTCTTTGGCGCTACACTCGGTCTATCTACGACTGCGACCTCTGTTAGATTTCTCGGTGAAACGGCTAGAGTCTCGGTATCTGACGAGATGCTCGGAAGAGTATTCAATGGGTTGGGAAATCCAAGAGACAATGGTCCAGCCATAATCTCAAAGACAAAGGTTGAGATTGTTGGTTCTGGAATCAACCCATACAGCAGAGAGGAACCATCTGAATTCATCCAGACTGGCATTTCAACAATTGACGGAATGAACACGCTCGTCAGGGGACAAAAGCTTCCGCTGTTTTCGGGAGCGGGTCTGCCACACAACGTCCTTGCGGCTCAAATCGCAAGACAGGCAAAGGTGCTGAACTCTTCAGAGAACTTTTCTGTGGTCTTCGCTGCGATGGGAATCACGAGTGAAGAGGCAAACTTCTTTATAAGACAATTCGAGGAAACCGGCGCACTAGAAAGAACTGTTCTATTCCTTAACCTCTCGTCAGACCCTTCCATGGAGCGAATTCTTACTCCAAGGCTTGCACTTACGACAGCAGAGTATTTGGCATACGAAAAAGAATCGCACGTGCTTGTCATTTTGACAGACATGACAAACTACGCAGAGGCTCTGAGAGAAATTTCTGCTGCACGAGACGAGGTGCCAGGAAGACGAGGTTACCCTGGTTACATGTATACAGACCTCGCGACAATCTATGAGAGAGCAGGAAAGATCAAAGGAAGGAAAGGTTCAATCACTCAGATTCCTATTCTTACAATGCCTGCTGATGACAAAACTCATCCGATTCCCGACCTTACAGGCTACATCACTGAAGGTCAGATATACGTTTCTAGAGACCTCGACAGGGCGGGCATCTATCCCCCTATTGATGTTCTTGAAAGTCTCTCGCGTCTTATGAACCAAGGAATTGGTCCGAAGAGAACAAGAGAAGATCACAGAGGTATGGCTGACCAGTTGTACGCTTCGTACGCACAGGGAAAGGATGTTAGGGCACTTTCAGCAATCGTGGGTGAGGAAGCTCTGAGCGAGACAGATAGGAAGTTCCTGAAGATTGCACAATCGTTCGAAAAGAATTTCGTAAAGCAAGGGCTGAATGAGGATAGGAGCATCGAACAAACACTCGACATTGGCTGGGACGTGATCTCTCCACTGTCAGACACGGAAATCAAGAGAATCAAACCTGAAATGATCGAGAAATACAGGAATAGAGCAAAGTAGGCCCCATTCTCTTGCCAGTAGCGACGAACGTCAGACCAACCCGAATGGAATACCTCCGGACGGTGAGGAGGATCGCAATGTCCAAGAAGGGTCTCAAGCTACTGAAACTCAAGAGGTCGGCACTTATTCTCGAATTCTTCAACATGAGCAAGAAAGTTGCCGATCTTCGCAGCGGCCTGCAATCTAGGCTCGCTGTTGGTTACGAAGGAATACACGCCTCTGAAATGATCGTCGGGCCAATAAAACTCGAATACGAGTCAATGAGGATACCCAAGATTCAGGAGCTGACGCTGAAGAGCAAGAATGTAATGGGAGTGAAAATTCCAGAAGTCATGACAAGGAGCTCTGGGCAGGCCGGAATGGAATACCTGCTCGAAATCCCGGCATCGGTAAATCAGGCAGTGAAAGCGTTTCAGGATGTTCACCAAATGGTGCTTGACGTCGCGGAAAAGGAAACTGCCCTTAGAAAGCTCCTGTTTGAGATTGAGAAAACAAAAAGGCGATGCAATGCTATTGAAAACGTGCTCATTCCCAGATTGCAAGCAACTGCGCGCTACATCAAATTCAGGTTTGACGAGATGGAGCGTGAGAACTTTACAAAGCTGAAAACAGTGAAACGAAAGCTTAACGAGAGGGATTCGAAGAAAAATGAGTGAAGAGCCAAGGAAGAAGAAATACTGGGTCTCCACATTCTATTGGTAGAAGCCGCCTCCTCAGCCTAGTCCGTTGGTAAAGGGTTTTGCCAACAGGCAGCAAAAGAAATTTTACCTGATTATGCAGGTCTTTAAGGTGGCACAGTTTGCAGCAATTGTCCTTGTGGCATTATTTCTACTGGGAATTTTAAGATGATTGAATTGTCGACAGATTATACGCAGACACTAAGGTCCATCAAAGATGCCGAAGAGACAAGTAGCAAAGCAATAGAAGAAAAGAAGAAGTTACTGACTGAGAGCCTGGAGAAATCACGTTCAGAAACGGATGCCGAGGTAGCCTCTGTCAAGGAGCAAGCGGAAGCAATGGTAACCAACGAGATTGAGATCGCCAAGAAAGCTGCAGAGGCCGACTCTAAGAAACTCGTCGAATCCACGGTATCTGAGGCGCAGGCTATCGCTCGTAAGAAGGTAACCAAAACAGCTCTTAAGAAAATCATAGAAGAAACTCTCCTCTCAGAGTTCACCGGTGAATAAGCGCGTCATGCTGCTAAAACCCGTAGCAATGCAGAGAATTGCTGTAATTGGATCACGGGACGAGCGACAAAGGGTCGCCACCATATTGTATGATATTGGAGTAGTCCAGATTGAGCCAGTCT
>DAHVAI010000290.1 GCA_027314685.1 Nitrososphaerota archaeon
AGTCTGCAGATTTGAGTGCGCCCGAAGGTTACGGGGAAATTGCAACAGGCGGTCAGAGAATACACGACTACAACCAGCTCTTGGAGAGAATCGCGAAGCAAGATTTGCCAAAGGAATCTTTCGAATGGTATCTGGAACTAAGGAGATACGGAATGCCTGAACACTCCGGCTTTGGAATTGGTGTCGAACGCGTAACAAGGTGGATGTGCGGATTGAAACACATAAGAGGCGCCAGTCTCTTTCCAAGGACGATATCGCGTGTATCGCCTTGATTTCGATTCATTCCGAACTAGCGGTCTGAAAAACCTGGATAAATTCGTTCGAGCACCTCGAAAGCTTGGTTCAACGCCGTATTGTTCGGTCTTAATTTTCACGCCTGCACGCCCTTGCAATAGACTATAGGGAGGTCTACGAGGAGTCGATGCAAGAGAGCTCTTCATTGCACTTGGGTCCATGGGTCAAGTTAGGGCAGGTCCCAGCCACTTGCTCAAAAAAAGACCCACTTGTGTGTCAACAAGCACTCCGCCACATTTGATGCAAGAAAGTTGCTCTTTACCTAACAATAGATTGATTGATTAGTTGATTGACCGGTCGATTACACTGACCATCATCACGGATATGTCATACAATTCTTGGCGATGTCGATTGATGAGTTTCTATTCGGAAAAACAGTTATACTGTGAAAGCAGTGTGAGATTCTCGCGCTCGAGGGACATATGCCTAAAGAAGATTCCGAAAATTACTCTGAGAGATCAGTCATTGACATCGAAATCGACGAGTTGGAAGGGATAGGCCCTGCTACCAAAGCAAAACTGAACGAGATAGGAATCGTTACAGTCCTTGATTTAGCCGTAAAACCTGCAAGCGAAGTGGCAGATGTAGCAAACATTGATCTCTCGCGCGCTTCCGAGCTATGCAACAAAGCAAGGGCGAAACTTGTCGAGCTGAAATATTTCAGTGATGATTTTGTTCCAGCTTCTGAGATATACAAACGCAGAAAGGCAGTTGACAGAATCACGACCGGCTCAAAGAACTTGGACGACCTGCTAGCCGGCGGTATCGAAACTCAAGCAGTAACAGAGTTCTACGGCGAGTTTGGCTCTGGTAAGACTCAGATCTGCCACACACTTTGCGTAACTACTCAAATTCCAAAAGACAAGGGTGGACTGGGTTCGCACGTGATCTACATAGACACGGAAAACACGTTCAGACCAGAGAGGATCTCCGAAATAGCCAGAGGGCGAGGACTAGATTCCGGCACAGTGCTTGACGGAATAGTAGTTGCAAAGGCGTTCAACTCATCGCATCAGGAGCTCATTGTCGGAGAGCTTGGATCTCAGGTGAGAAACTGGGGCGCTAAGCTTGTCATTGTTGACAGCGCGGTCGCACACTATCGGGCGGAGTTCCTTGGCAGAGGGACATTATCGGAGCGACAACAAAGGTTGAATCGATTCATGCACTCCTTGGTCAGGACGGCAGAGGTATACAATCTTGCAGTGGTCGTAACAAATCAGGTCCAATCAGCTCCAGACACATTTTTCGGGGATCCGACTCGGGCTACGGGCGGGCACGTCGTCGCGCACACAAGCACGTACAGAATTTACTTGAGAAAGTCCGGGAAAAATAGGGTGGCTAGGATGGTAGATAGTCCCTATCACGCTGAACGAGAAATTGTATTCGTCCTCAACGAGAAAGGCATCGACGATCCTCCAGAAGAAAGCTCGAGAAAAAGAAACTAAGCGACGTTTCAGGACCAAAAGAAAAGGCTTGGTATTGGAAACTTTATAACAGCATTTTAGCGCCTTTCGTCCGAACAGTCGTTGCGTACTCGTGGTATTGCTTTCTTAGCAGTGTTTATCGCATTCTTGTTTATGGCACCACTTTTGGCTTCTGCAAATACCAATGCTTTCAGCTCTAGGTCTGCAGTTCTCTCTAGCAGCAATTACACTGAAAATCTTTCGGTCTATTTGACTTCATCAAACGCCCTCTGGTTAGTTCATCTTGCTGGAGGCTCTGTTAACATCAGTTCGGTAAGCGTTCCGTCTTCCGTCAGTGGCTTCAGCATCTCTGTTACAAACTATGCAACTTGGCAATCAAGTTATGACATTTTTACAAAATACGGCTTTGGAATTTTGGGAAACTCTGAACCTTATCCTGATGGCGCCCTCTTGACTATAAACGGAACATCTTCTTCAGATGCGACGTCGCTTGCCAACAGTCTAGGTCAGCAATTCGGGCTAGCATTTATCTTGATGTCCTCCTCGTCCACATCATTCACGTTCTTCTCCCCCAGTAATTATGCGACCGAACTCCAGACATATCTCTATGGGTTGATACCAAAGTCCGCAGGCGGTATGGCCTCGATGTTTAGTGAAACCCAACTTCAGTCGGGCAACTTGAATTTCTTCAAAGTCAGTTACAGCGGCTCAGTATATTCTCTCACGTTTGGAGGATTATTGGCTTTATCTTCTGCAAACTTCGTCTTGTATTCGCAACTTGGCCTTACGAGCATCTCTTACAATTATTCCTCAACCTCGACCAGCTCGAGCGTTGATGTTTATGTTCTAGGGGGTTTGATTCAGAATTCCTCGGAACCTTACACTAATCATGTGACAAACATATCGGCGGACATTCAAGTTGAGAGGTCAAGCAACAACACTATTCCAAATATCTCTGCGAATCTTGATTTCAATTTCCCAACAATTGTTG
>DAHVAI010000292.1 GCA_027314685.1 Nitrososphaerota archaeon
TGGTTTGAAAGGATTTGCATTTATCGAAGTCTTAAGTCCCTGCGTAACTTACAATGACACATACAAGGAATGGCGCGAGGAAATTTACGATCTTGATTCGGACAAGAGTTATGACTCGAATGTTAAGTCGATGGCATTTGCACGCGTGATTCAGTTGAAAGAGGAGAAGCGGATCCCGACAGGTTTGATATTCACCGGAAACAGAAATTCTCTCGAATCCAACACGCTTACAACGAAGGAACCAATCGCGCTCCAAAACCTTGCGTTTGAAGCCAGTCGTGCCAAATACGAATTACTGCAGAAGGACTTCCGTTAGAGTCTTAAGCTCACTTGCGCGTATTTCATAGATGATTGACCTGTGCTCTCGAAAGATGACATGATGGCAAAGTTACGCGAAGTGATAGATCCAGAAATTGGGCTTAACATAGTAGACTTGGGAATGGTCAAGAACATTTCAATCAACCTGAGCAAAGTGGTAGTTGAGATTGCTCTCACTGTGAAAGGCTGTCCACTTGCCAGCACCATCGAAAAAGACGTACAGCGAATCCTAGGCTCGATGAATGGGGTTGATGGTGTCTCAGTATCCATGACCAACATGTCGAAGGAAGAGCTCAACAGACTGGGTGCCAGATTGCAGGAAATGAAATCGCAACAGAGAACCCCCGGCAAAGTTCCAGGTCTAAGCTCAGGTATTGACCGGCTAGACAAGAAGGGAATACAGACCATAATCGCCGTAATGTCGGGGAAGGGAGGAGTGGGTAAGTCCTACGTAACTGCAATGCTCGCCGTCGAGTTGAGAAGACAAGGATTTGAAGTTGGAGTTCTAGACGCAGACATAACAGGGCCCAGTATTGCAAAGATCTTTGGCCTTTCTGGAAAGCCGCTTGCGGACGACAAGGGAATTCTTCCCAAACTTACGAAAAGCGGGATTAAGGTCATTTCCATGAATTTGCTTCTCGATACTCCGGACACTCCAGTCATATGGCGTGGCCCCATTATCAATGGAGTCATTCGACAGTTGTTCAACGACGTGAACTGGGGAGACCTTCACTTCATGCTAATTGATCTGCCACCAGGTACTGGTGATGCACCTCTTACTGTGTTTCAATCGTTGCAGGTTGACGGCGCTGTGATCGTTACAACACCGCAAGATCTTGCAATGCTGATAGTTAAGAAAGCTATCAACATGGCCCGTCAGCTCAACATTCCAATCGCAGGGTTGGTTGAAAATATGAGTTATATGGAATGTCCTCATTGCTCTGAGAGGATAGAAATGTTCGACGACTCGAACACTGAAAACACTGCTAAACAATTGGGAATCAACTTCCTGGGTAGATTGCCGTTTGATCCGAAAATCAACAGATTGTCAGACGATGGGATGATTGAGGAGTACTCTTCGGAAAAGGTGGTGCGGCTCGTTTCAGAGACGAGAAACCAGGTGGCAAAATTGGCCGGTCTTACGGCCACGCCGCTGACTTGGAAAAAGGCAACCCAAATCAGTTGAATCTTCCAAGATAATTTAAGCGCGTTTTTAACTCGCCCTTCAGCAGCTCTATGGATGGAGTGAGTATTGGATCCACGCCTCTTAGAATTGCTGCGTAAAATGTCGAGTACTCTAATATGTACATCATTGAAATTATTCTACTAATGTACGAAGTTCCTATCGACTGCGCTTCGATGAACTTGCTTTTTGATTTCCTTAGAATGTCTTCAACTGCTTGAAATCGCGTTCTCACCTCAAGAGGATCATCCTCGAGCTTGAGCGCTATTGGAACTGAATTCGAAACATATGATTTCGCTTTGGCAACTCTTCCATAGTCCCAAGAGACGATCTCATTATGGCATATCTCTGGTATCATTCCTTCAAACGCGTGCATTTTCGAGTTTTCGTTTAGCGACTGCCTGAATCTGAGTCCCACTGACCTCGTTCGCTTTGAGGAATAAATCAGTGGCAGTGAGTTTTTCATCTGAGTAATTTCCAAAGCAATTTCCAGTGCTTTGTTTTGTTTGACCAGAGGCTTTGAGCAAAGGTCGCGCGCTCTAGAAAGACAATCAATAGAATCTAGTACGTGATCATCGGAGACCTTGAGGTAGCCATTCTGCGCCAAGAATTTGAGGATGGGGTAGAAAAGTCCCGGAAATGAAGACCTGGGTACCTTCAACATCTTGGATCTTGTGAACATTATTCGTGAGTTAGACTGGGCAAGTCTTTCCAAATATCCTCCTGAGCCGAACGCGCATATGTCGAGTCCTCTCTTACTCGCTTCATTTATTACAGAAATTGTCTCCTCGGTGTTCCCGCTCGCACTTACACCGACCACTAGCGTGTCGCTGGTGTAATATCGCGGAATATGATAGTCCTTTAGAAGATCGATGCGGATTCCGTCAAATTCTGATGTGAGATCCGATATCATTTCCCCAATGATTCCGGAGCCTCCCATTCCGACCAGAAGCATCGAGGAGTAAGATCTATCTAGTTGAGGAGGCTGAGACTCTGACCAAGCAGATCTAGCCAATTCAGGCCAATAATCATAGTCTGCCCTGAGGTCGGACTTGTCAATCTTTGAAGTAGAAGAAAGGACTGACTCGACTACTTTTTTCGACTTTCCAGATTTCCTAGTCAGATCTTGTCACCTGAATCTTCCTTTAGACACGTGCTGTCCCAACCTGTCGCCTTTGGTTAGTTTGAACAGAGTTCTGATCATTGATATATAGGCCGAGCTTATTGTTACCCCTCTTCTTTTCATCATACGACGCTGAGTCTCAATTGCACTATCTATGTAGATTTCGACCGAACCCGCTCCGGTAGCACCTGGATGCATTGTGAATGATGGAACGCTCTCTTGCACGCTTCCCAAAGCATGTGAGGAAACGCCTATTGATTTTCCACAAGTTATTGCGGTTCCAATTCCTGTCTTTGCCATGTCGCCTATGAAGACTCCCACTTTGACTGACCCAGTATTCACTGTCTTGTGGCCAATTGTAACTTTGATTTCTCCGTAGGTGTTCTTCAAATCAGACGTCGTGGTGAACGCTCCTAAATTTACCCAACTTCCAACGAATGAGTGTCCCACATAGCCTTCATGGTTCTTATTGCTATATTCTGATATGATTGATTGTTCTATCTCTCCCGCGATTCTACTGAAGTTGGCAATGGATGTTCCATGCCCCACACGAGCGGATTTCACTACGACGTTTTCTCCAATATAACAAGGGCCGGTTAGGTACGAGAAACTTTCAATATACGCGTTATCTTCTATGATTATAGGGCCATTTCTTGAGTCAAGAGTCACAAATCTCTGAATTTCGGCTGAAGGTGACACTGCGAGCTTGTCACCGATTATTTCGGGGCCGTTGATCAAGTGACTCGGAGCACGATCCTCGGAAACGTAGCTTCGGTCAACTTCGCTTCCGTTCTCATCGATCAATTTCCATGGGAAATTCATCAATGCGGGCGATCCTTCTTCTGCAAGAACGGAGCGCCTAGGAAACTTGTTTTTCTGGAAATCCGTTTGTAACCACTCAGGCTTTAGCTCATCAAGAAGAGCAAATACAGTTTTGCCCGATCCATCAACAATCACTGTGTTTTCATTCCTAGTGAGCACATCTTCCAAGGCTTTCCAGAGCTCTGGGTTGTTGCTCACCAGTGGATTGATCACCACACATTTTTGAGAGACGTGCTCATTCACCTTTGCACTAGGATGATTTTCCTTAACCACATTTTTGAGATAATCAGGAACAAAGAGATAATCGGCTCTGACACCTAGTCTTCTTTCGACTCTGCCAAGCAGTGATCTAGTTCCAAAGTGCAAATCGAATGTAGCCCGGGTCAGAGTCAGCGGAAAGAAATTTGCCCTAAGGACGGAATCAAATACAGCAAGTTGGACATTGTCTAATTTCAAAGCACTTTTCCCATTCTTTCAAGGAAAAGATCGTATACTCGCTTGTAGGATTTTTCGTCCCCAATGTCAAGGAATTCAGCTCCAGGTATAACGTATGACGAGACCTTTTCTCCCTTTCTGATCATTTCTCTTACGACTGAATCAAAGGCTATCATCTTGCCCTTCGGAATGTAGTCAAAAATTCTTGGATTTGCTACATAACACCCTACGTTTATCATGCCGCCGACCTCAGGTTTCTCCTTCCATGCTGTAACAGTACCGTCCCTCTCTGATTCAATCAATCCATAGGGCAGTTTCTGAGAATAATGCATCAAGCCCATTGTGAGAGTTGCTTTGGTTGACTCATGACGGTGAAGCATTTCGCTAAGATCAAAGTCAAAGACTGAATCCCCGTACAACAAATAGAAAGTCGAGTTTACGTGAGTTTTTGAATTCAGAAGCTGACCAGAAATTCCCAATGCCGCATTAGATCTGGCATATGTGATTTTGATTCCCATTGTCTTGCCATACTTGAAGTACGATTCAATTTGACTTCCAAGATAACCAATGGACAAGACTACATCATGTACTCCGTTCTTTTTAAGCCATAGAAGAAGATGTTCAAGGAGTGGTTTGTCTCCCAAAGGAAGCATTGGTTTGGGAACAAAGAACGTGTATGGCTGGAGGCGTGTGCCCATACCTCCTGCCAGGATTACCGCTTGTGGTTGCTTTAGCATTCGATGCCATCAGGCGAGCTAACTTAGTAAAACTTTATGCCGGGTACGTTTGCGGGATAACAGTTACTGCCCTATAGTTTGAGATATTCTCTCTGCAGCTCTGAGGTGTTTCGCCATAAACCGTAGTTGTAATCATAAGTCCATTGCAACCCATCTTTCTTATTGATCCGAGATCGCGAGGCCTGATGTACCTTTGAGTCGGGACAAACACGGGCTTACAAGAGAGACTCGTTATTAACTTCAAAGTTGTTCCGTCAAGCATGGTGAAAGGTTGTCCTAGGCCTTGATTAGGTGTTAGGGCTGCAACTATGGCAGATACGGACTCTAGCTCTGAAAGTGCCTTCACTTGTTCCAAAATATAGCCGGGGCCAATCGAGACGACTTTGGCGATTCTAGTATCATCCCAAACGAAGATGGGAAGCTGATGCGCGAACATGTTGACGAATTTAAAACCCATATTAGCAATCATTTCCCAGTCATCAGTTTGAAGCACACGCGTGTCCCCTATGGCAATACCTGTAGGGACTTTGAGGACACTAAGCGAGTCTCTAATGGAATCTTCTTCTATTTCGAGACCGGCGAAGCGGACACCTCCACCTAGATCCTGGTTCAGATGAAAGACTATTGCATCTACTCCTGACTCCTCGCACGCAATTGCAAGATCCTTTGAGTTCAGGTGCAGATCACCGAAGAGCAGGAACTTTTCGGTGTTAAGGAAATGGCTCAATTTAGGCGTGCTCCCAGCGGTTGAGACTACATACTTAAAGTGATTTAGTGCAAACGGAGCAGCACATCGGCAACCACCCCTATGAAAACGAAGAAAAGATATGGACTCGAGATTTTGAAAACAGTCCAAGCTCGCGCAGCAGAAGGTTGCCGGAGCAACCATACATTGATACCCAGCATAAGCGCGCCCAACGCTACGGTGGTAAAATCGTAAATGGTGTGAAGATCGAGAGTTGAATCAAAGAGCGGAATGAAACTGTAAGCCACCATGATTATCGTTGTAACTGCAATAATCTGTACTGACCGCGCTTCGCTCATTAGCACTGGAAGCATAGGGACTTTAGCTTCCGAATATTGTTGTCTAAACCTAATAGCTAAGGACCAGATGTGCTCGGGAATCCAAAAGAAGACAAGGAATCCGAGAAAGACCGCGCTCGCAAGTGGAAGGACTGGATTCTTTGTGGCGAAGTACGCGACTAGTACAGGCATGACACCTGAAAAGCCTCCTAAGATAATGTTGAGCCAACTTCTGCGTTTTAGCAAGTAGCTGTAGACCACTGCGTAGTCCAGGAAACCAGCAAGCATGGCGATAGAACTGAGCGGGCTTAAATAGTAAGATAAAGCCAAACTGAGAACAAGCAACACCAATCCATAGGTTCGAGCATTAGTTGGGGTTATTCTCCCAGTAGGAATGGGCCTTGACCTTGTCCTTGCCATGATGAAATCGATATCACGATCAAAATAGCTACCCACAGTGTTTGCAGCACCGGACCCTAACCATATCGACCCGCTAACTATCGTCAAGGTGAGGATGTTTGTATGCCATCCTGCACTTGCAATGTAAGTTGCAGCGCCAGTAAAAACGAGAAGGGAAATTACATTCGGTTTGGTTACGTCATAATAGTCTCGAATTCTCTGTTGAGTGGTCGCTGTACTAAATTTCGATTCCAAGCAACAAACAAACTCGTCTAAAAGATATGTGCAACAGTAAGGCTTCTAGTTCGCTAATAATCCTTACGCGTGTGACAAAATCAAATACCGCGCCCTGCCACAATCTCAAGAAACATGCCAAAGCTTTTCGCTCCGTACGACCTCATGGCTTCATTAAGATCGTCAAAATCATCTAGATCGCATGAGAACTCTTCGAAATCTGTGGTCAGTAAGTTAAGCTTTCTATTAGATGCCTCTTTGATATGCTTCACAAAACTGTTGTCGTCAAAGTGCAGGACGAAATCGAGTGAAGTCTGAATCGAAAGAAGGTTCGTGCCATCTTTCTTCTTGGAACCATTTATTACCAAATCGTATCTGGGCAAATGATCTAAGACGGCGTCAATTTTATCATGGCTTATGAACGGAAGGTCAGAAGGTAGCAAGGTAACTGAGGTTGCACCCTCCTGCTTTGCGAAATCAATCCCGGTTCTCATCGCACGATTCACTCCTCCGTGATGCAGGTCTTCTTGAATTACTCTAATCTTTGGTAGATCGTCAACAAGGTCTAGCACTTCGCTCGGATCAGAAGCAACCACGATAGCTGCAGTCATTCTAGAAAGCTCTAACGAGGAAGCGACCCTATTCAGTAGGGAAGAAGTGAGTGCTTTCCGTTGCCTTGAGGAAAGCTTACTCCTGAGTCGTAACTTTGAGTCTGAGAATTCTCGCACAGGAACGATAGCATAGTTGAGGCTCATAAAATATTCATGATCTCATTTGCGATCGATCGACTATTGGAGGAGTCGATTCGTATGTTAGTCCTGTAACATTCAATACCCATGTCTACAATTTGGTCTTCCAACTTCTTGTCTTCTTGCTCATCTATGATGAAGAGCTTAAGAAAAGAGGCATACAACTTCGCAACACCTAGGCTATTGGGCTCTACCCCTGCAAGTGGCATCAATTTACTTGCAGGTCCAGAAAATACCTTGTCTCCAACGAAGGGACTTATCGCGGCGACTTTAGAGTTTTTTAGTTTTCTTCGTACTTCACGAATCCCTATAGTCGGAGATACACTTGTGATTGGGTTTGCCGGGCAAATAATAACTTGATGATTCAGATAATCAATAGAATTAGAATTTGCTCGTGCCTCGATTTGACCCTGATAAATGACTTCGACGGGGTCAGGAACTGCATTGTACTTCACCCAATATTGCTGTAGGTGCATCAGACC
>DAHVAI010000294.1 GCA_027314685.1 Nitrososphaerota archaeon
AAGGCTTTCAATATTCGCTTGGATATGGCAACCCTAGAAACAATCAGACGGTTTGGCAAGAACTGAACAATTCCAACAAATTAAATAGCTGAATCCGCAATGCAACTAAACAGTCAACGGAGACGATTGTTTGAAGAGAAAGCTTCTGGATATTCTGGCATGCCCAATCGATAAGCACTACCCACTCGAACTTTTTGAAATTAATTCAGAAGGGGAGATCGTCGTTGATGGCGCACTATACTGCACTGAATGCAACAGATTCTATCCAATAACAGACGAAATTCCAGTTATGCTGCCCGATGATCTGAGAAACAAGAATGAAGATCTGGAATTCTTGACAAAACACAAGGACAAGTTGCCGGACAAAATTGCGAAACAAGGCAAACCAGTCCATCTCGAGTAGCATGCAAGGAATTCAGATGTTATTTTGAAATCTAAGCGAAGAAACCTCGCACGAGTGCCGAACCTCGTTTCGCCTAAATCAAAACTTGGAAAGAACGTGCGCATATGGAACTACGCATATGTAGGCGCCGACACCAAGATTGGCGACAATACAAAAATCGGATCGCTGGCGCATGTAGACTACAATGTGGTGATTGGAAGTGATTGCAAAATTGAAGGGCTAGCCTACATTGCACCTCTTTCCCGAATCGGTAACAATGTCTTCATCGGTCCATCAGTTGTCCTGACGAATGATCCATATCCACTTTCTGACAAGATGATCGGCATAACCATAGAGGACGGCGCAATAATATGTGCGGGCTCCGTCATCAAAGCAGGTGTGACTGTTGGAGAAAACAGCGTGGTGGGAATGGGAGCCGTCGTAACGAAGGACGTGCCGCGCTCAACTGTTGTTGTTGGAGTGCCTGCAAGAGTAGCTTACAGCCGAGAAGAGTACGAAAAGAAAAGAGCAGCATGGAACTCTGGCTAGTTGCTACAGAAACGCGATTAGATTCCGATTCCTAACTTCCATTTTCTTCACTCAGGAACTGCCTCTTCACCATGTGGTTTCGCATGCGAAGAAATATTCCTAGCCAAACCATTACCAAGAGAAGCGTGAATCCTGCTTGGACGAATCCATTTAGCAGATTCTGAACAACCCTAAGTGGCACTATAAACTCAAAGATTATGATGGTGCCAGCTAAGATTAGAATCCAGACCACAGCAAAAATCGCCATCAGCATCGGAATGGGATTCCGCTTAGGCAATAGTAAACACCCAGGTCATCAGAGCAGTGAGAATTGCAAGTGAGCTTGTAAAAGCAGTAAGAATCAGTATTTCTCTTCCAA
>DAHVAI010000296.1 GCA_027314685.1 Nitrososphaerota archaeon
AAACTACCCGGCACCAGTGGCACTTTCACACCTATGAGTCTCTTTGATCCATCTCAGGCTCCGACAGGGTACAATATTGTTCGCGTTGAAACAGAAGCTCCGTACGAAGTGTCAGGTAGGGATTGGAACAATCTCATGCTCGAGTATAGTGAGAGTCTATTGAATAACTGGTTTGAGTATCTTTCAAACAAGGATGAGCTTAGAATCGTCAAGAAGTACGTCTATCCGCCCAACTACATTGAGCTGAAACTTCCGAACATGGTAAGAGGATCGTTCAAGCAGGGGGCTTACGTAACGTCGCAAGTTGGTTACTTGAGACCGAATGCAAAATGCTCAAGTTATGCAACACCAATCAAAGGACTGTACTTGACGGGCGCGTTTGTTCATCCTGGTGGAATGATCACTCTCGGGCCGGGCTACGCGGCTGCCCGAAGAATTGCGGAGGATCTTGATCTCAACATCTGGTGGAAGACGCCAGATTGGATAAAAGAATCCGATGGGTAAGGTACGTTCGCAACTAGAGCATCATAATGCCTAGGAAAGCGCTCGGCGGCTCTCCGAGAAACATGTTTATGAGCAAAGTTGTCTCTTCAATCTAGATATGCCTGCCGTTGTCAAAGGGAGCTCCAATGTGAAGGCTGAGCATGTCGCCAGAGCCGCTGGAACAGAGATTCAATGGCTCATTAGCAAAAGTGATGGTGCGCCAAACTTTGATCTCAGAAAATTCACAATAGCACCTGGTGGAAAGATTCCAAGACACTTCCACGACGACATTGAGCACGAGCAGTTCGTCTTGAAGGGAGAGTACCTTCTTGGAGTAGACGAGAAGACGTACAAACTAAAGCCGGGAGATTCAATCTACATCCCGGCAAAAAGCGTGCACTGGTATCAGAATACAGGTAATGAACAAGCTGAGTTTCTCTGCATAGTACCTAGAAGAGAAAGGTATGATGCAACGTACCTTGATGAAGCTTTGACAACTTCCAGCAAAAACTGCACCTGAATAAATCCTACACTGTTCATCTTCGCGGCTATTACTATCTAGCTCATGACACTTCTTCCAAAGTGATTTCTCCAATTTTCACAGTACCAGGAAATCATGATTATAGATCTACTGGCTATTTGATTTACAGAGAAGTCTTCGGCGAGAGGACAACCTTCCAGAAAGGTAATACCATATTCCTAAGCGTCGGAACAGCAAGTCCGGATTGCGACGAAGGAGAGGTTGGACACAGGCAGGATCTGTGGCTTGGGGAGAACCTGAGAAGGAACAGGAACAAGGTGAAGATAGTTGTCATGCATCACCACGTAGTTTCCGTTCCAGATACAAGTACCGACAGAATTACGATAGTTGACGCCGGAGACATGCTGAGGACTCTCATAGCTGAACAAGTCAACCTGGTTCTCTGCGGGCGCAGACACACCCTGGATGCGGAAAATTAACGATCTGAACACCTACAACATCATCGATGTCAACGAATCAACATGGGAAGCAAAAATTCGGCTCAAGATAATCGATGGAAAGAAGATAGACATGGAAGAAATCGTAATAGAAAATGAGGTTTACATGCCCGAGCTGAAGTTTAGACTTGAGCCGGCCTGATTCGGCAGCACTGAAGTATTAGCATTCTCATATATTTGCGAAAGTTCAAAGCATTGAAGGAAGGATGTCTTTTGCCCAGACATCTACTACTTCTGCCGGATCTGGTCCAAGAGGAGGCCCTATCATTACTTCTTCGAAGTTGAATTTCTCAGCGAATTCAAAAAGGTCAGATATCTCTTCCAGAACATCGCCAGGAGTACCCGCGAGCACGACCTTCTTCACAAGCGCATCTGGAGTGATTCCAGCGCCAGCAGATAACCCCTCATTCTTTGAGAATACTGAGACGAGTTTCTCTTTATCTTCAGGGGTTATGCCTCGTTTTTGCAGCAACGACAACGGAGTCGATCCGATCATCTGAGCTGCAAACCTTCTACCCCCGTCAAGCGCGGCTTCACGGTTTCGCGAAACTGAGGCGCTGACGGTCAGTATCTTTCGGAGCTCTTTTTTCACTCCGATCTTTTGCCTCTCTGTTGCTAGCCTCGTGATCATTTCTTCGATGTCGTTGATTTTCAAGAGTCTTGTCTGTATCATGACGCCGTCCATATGCTTTGCAATCATTGAAGTTGTATTTACTCCCATCCCGCTGTAACCGTAGAGAAGTTCTACCTCAGACA
>DAHVAI010000141.1 GCA_027314685.1 Nitrososphaerota archaeon
CGCCAAGCGTTGATGAAGGAATCCAACCGAAAAGTCCTGAGAAACTTTGCGGAGAGAATGGGAAGTCGTTATTCGACGCAGATTGATTCTCTAATCGATGATTTTATGGAAAAGTAGTGAATTGTTGCCTATTTGGGACAATTCAATGGCATCATTCTGCCATTCCCTGGAGAAAAGTACCATTAATGGCGCCGTGCGCGAACGTAAATTGATCGATTGTGCATTTGACGAAATCATTTTCTCTTGACTACCTGCATTTGAACAACTCATTCGCCAGTTTTGACTAGCGATGCTTCGATTTATTCGCGCTGCTTACCACCAGTACTCCAGTCAGACTCTTCCATTAGTGATTTGTGGTCCAGCGCGTCTCCAAAGGAACAACGCAACTGGTGTCGCATATCGATATGCATATCGAGACCTCGTGCTGTGTGGTAAATACAGCTTTTTTAGTCCGTTATTAGTTAGTAAAAAGACTTAAATAACCGACTCAAATTACTCATAATAGGTGATGAAATTGGATATTGGGAGCTTCTACGTGCCTGACGAACCTCATCGACTGTCAGTGGTAATCGAGAATGCCAAGAAGATATATGACAAGTATAGAAGAGAGGTGATACTAGATACTGGCCATAATGATGCGTTAGCCCAATTGCTGGGGTACAAAAGTGCCAACAATGGTGCCTATCATAGAGCACTGAGAATCATGAGAGCCTTCGGGCTAATTGAAGGCAAGAAGGATGTCAGGATTTCAGCTCTTTGTCAGAAGATACTCTATGGTTTGGAAGACGAAAGAAAACAGGCTATGCTTGAGGCTTTCTTGTCTATCCCCTTGTATAAGACACTATATGATCGCTACAGGACTTCATTACCCTCACAGAACTTCTGGCACGACCTGCAGAGGATTACTGGTTGTGACCCAAAGGAGGCACAAGAGAAGGAAGGGATTATTCGCAGATACTTTGCAAAGGACTCTTTAATTTTCGAAGGTGCTGGCGAACAAAGGCTTACTATTTCAAGAGGCCCACCATCGACTGAAGACGACGCCCCAACAGATTCTGACATTCGCCGTACTGACGCTCTTGCCAATACGAAAGAGGAAGCGGCTAGGACTCAGGAAGGTACAGTTTTAGCAATTTTGGTCAAGGAAGGGGCTTTTGACATCGCCAAGAACTACATCGACTTCCTGAAACAGAGAAAGATTGCAGACCCCGATCGACCAGAACAAACCACTGAAGAGAAGGTGAGTAAGAATGAATGAGCTCGTTTGGCAAACTGAGGAAGGATACGGATGTCCTACTGTTCATGAAACGTACGCCTCGGCACATTTGAAGGCTCCTGTGCAACGGACGGAGGGGTAGGAGATGCAGACATCTGCTTCTCGAGACGCCGAGAGATTAGACTTGATCAGTGCTATAGAGAAAGAACGAGGCTCAAGGGTGATTACGTGGATAACTGGCGACAGGCCACAACTCGAAACTCAGATAGCCTTTGAGCAAGTCGCCATTTTGTATGACCACCTTATGGAAATCGGCCACCAGAAGAGAATCGATCTCTTCGTTTACAGTCGCGGGGGCCTAACCCTTGCCGGTTTCGCCGCAGTCAATGTATTGAGAGAATTCTGCGATCAGCTCAACATTATCGTTCCCTATCGAGCGCATAGTTGTGCCACTTTAATAGCTCTAGGATGTGATGAAATCCTGATGGGTAGACTTGGTCAATTATCGCCTGTTGACCCGACTGTAAATTCGCCGTACAATCCCCCCGCACCGTCTTTACCCGGCACGCCTCAAGGAGTAACTCGCCTTTTGCCATTAAGCGTTGAAGACGTGGTCGCATATGTCAACCTCGCCCAGGAGGATTTCAAATTGAAAGAGGAAGCTTCCTTGATTAGAGTCCTCGAGTCATTGGCCTCCAGAGTCCATCCAATAGCACTCGGTAGCGTCAAGAGGTCTAGGCAACAAATTCAAATGCTTGCGACAAAACTTCTGAGTCTGCGTAACAAGAAGACCGGAGAAGGTCAGACAAAGAAGATAGTCCAAGTTCTAACACGTGAATTAGGCTCTCATGACTACATTATATCTCGACGCGAAGCTCAATCCGAACTCGGGTTGCCTATAACGGTTCCCACCCCTGAATTCGAGTCATTGATATGGCGCTTGTTCAAGAATTACGAAAAGACGATGGCACTAACAGAACCCTACAATCAGGAGACTATACTTGGCGGAGACAGTCAAAAAGTCGTTGTATTCAATAGGGCGTATATTGAAAGTGAAAGATTAACGAATTCATTTGAGACAGAGAAGAGGATCCTAAGAATACAACTCCAAACACAAGGTCCCGGAGGTGCGATGATCCACACTCCTGGATATCAAGAACAACTGTTAAGGGAAGGTTGGGTCGAATACCGCTAGAAGATGCTTGTTGGCTCCATTACTATTTCAATCGACTCATCGGCTTTGGAAGTATCAACAGTTCTCGGTTCGACTGCTCTAGCGAGTACAACAACGTGACATGGAATTGAAGTGCCTTCGTTTACCCTAAAGTCGACTGCAGCAGTCAGGTCAAGTAATTGAATCGAATTTACCACTCCTGAAGTAGACTCGTTTTGCATAATCTTCAACCATTAGAGGACCAAACCTCTAT
>DAHVAI010000304.1 GCA_027314685.1 Nitrososphaerota archaeon
GCTCCACCTACCTTGAAAATCTCTTTGACGCCGCAAATGTCGGCCGCGACTAGGACTGTCGCGTTGACAGATCCGTCCTTCCTCGGAGGCGTGGCAAGGACGATCTCTTTCACGCCTGCTTCTCTTGCAGTCACGCAAATCATCAGGACTGTGCTCGGATATGCAGCCAACCCGCCGGGAACGTACCCCCCGATCCGAGCAAACGGGACGTACCTCTCTTCCACGCCAAACCCAAGAGGTGTTCGATAACTTCGGGGTGCGAATCGCTTTCTTTGCTTTGAAACTAGTCCGGAAATCTGCTTTGCCGCTGCCTTTAGAGCTTCAACCTGCTCCTTCGTTACTTTCGAGTATGCTTTCTTGATTTCGAGTTTTGTGACTCTCAAGTCAGAGGCATTCTTGATTTCGGGCGAGTCGAATTCGTTGGTGAGGTCGACAAGAGCTTTGTCTCCATTTGTCTTTACTCTGGCGACAATCTCTTCGACCTGATTAGTGAGATTTGCATCCAACGTCTCTTTCTCTCTGATACTTGAAACAACTGCCTCTAAATCATTAGAACTAGAGACAGTGAATTCATGTACGGCTATGCTTTGCGTCAACAGAAATGTCCTACTAGAGTTTCTACGTCCAGTCTTGGGGCAAGCCGGTGTCTTCCAGCGGCAATATCTGCCGTGGCTCGTGGACGACCAATCCCTGCGCAACTCTCCGAAGCGTAGGAATTGCCTTGATCAAATAGTCCTTGTCGATTATGGTGTTTACCGAGTACCAATCCTTGTCGGAGAGCTCGCTGATGGTGGGCTTTTTCAAAGCTGGCAACGCCGAGAGCAATGTCTGGAGATTTTCCTTTCTCACGTTGACGAAGATGTGCAGTTTCTTCGAGCCCTCGACAACACCCTTTAGGACTGACATGATGTCAAGGATTTTTTCTCTCTTCTGAGGATCCTTCAACGCTCCAGGGTATGCAACTAGCTGCGCCGTCGATCTGAGTAGTGTCTCAACTGGCACCAGACCGTTCTGATCTAGCGTAGTTCCAGTCTCGACGACATCCATTATTGCGTCCGCATCCTCAGGCGGCTTTGCTTCTGTTGCGCCGAACGAGAGGAAAATGCTTGCGAGGTCGTTCTCTCCCTTTGTCCACCAAGGCGTGATCTGCATCGGCGCCTTGTTACCAAAGTACTCCTTGTAGAATGGGAGAGAAGTGAGATACTCAGATGCGATATTAAGGTACTCCGTGGAAATACGCAGTTTCTTCTCACTTTTCCAGTAGCTCCTGCACAGTTCAGGGAATGGCGTGCTGGCTACGCTTTTCGGGACGGCCATCACGAGGCGCACGCCGCCATATTCTAGGTCGAGGATCTTTCTCAGGTCAGCTTTTGTTTCCCTTATCCAATCAGACCCAGTTATTCCTAGGTCCTGGTCTCCGTCTGCGACAAACAAAGGAATTTCCTGTGGTCTGAGTATCTTGATCTCGATCTGGTCATCGTTAATGGTAGGTCTGTATGTTCTATCCTGCCCCCTAATCTTGTAGCCTGCTCTCTCAAAGAAGGCAAAAGTTGCCTTTTCAAGCGAACCCTTTGGAAGTGCGAGTTTGATCAGTTTGTTCTCTTTACTCATAGAAAGTCGCTTCCACTTTGATTAGTTATGCTTCTCGCTGGGGTCGTTGATTCCGATGAGGATGTGAAGATTGTTAGGAAGGATTTGGATGCGATGTTAGTTAGACGTACAATGAAGGCAAACACCGTCTATGAAGACAGTCACCTTTGAACAATTTTTGCACCGAAACTATTTTTCAAAGCTGCGTATTTAACCGTTTATCGCTAGACTCAATCAAACGATGGGCTGCCGAACATTTCGACGTGTCAAGAGGAACTCGTATCAGATGTCCTCACCACCCAAGGCAATGTCGATCTTTTCGAAATCTTACAAGAGTATCCCAGAATAACGCTTAATTCGAAACTCGTAACACTTTGTCTTAACTTGCAACGGGTAATCGACACTCACCTCCATTGTTCAGAGCTCTCGGATGACTATCTTCTGAGATACGCAAAGTTCAACGGACTGGAGTATACACTCGAAGAGCTACTGGGAATGATGTCTGAGAACTCTGTAGAGCGTGGATTGCTCTTGAGCCCTCCGCTCAAGGCAGGCGGAATTGTCGCAAACTCGAGGATTATTGAATTATGCGATAAGAGCAAAGACAAGCTCGTCCCAATTCTGACAGCGGAGCCGACAAAGCAAGAGATTTCCGAAGTCGTAAAGCTTGCGCGTGCAAACAAGGGATACGTGAAAGGTTTCAAGATCAGGCTGGGTTATGTCGAAATATTCCCATACGACCCGGTGTTTGACCCGCTGTATGATTATGCCCTCTCGGAAGGTCTGCCTGTGTTGTTCCACACTGGA
>DAHVAI010000308.1 GCA_027314685.1 Nitrososphaerota archaeon
TCTCCAATCCCCTTCACGCCAAGCGGATTGAGCTTTGTTGGAGCGACAGTCGTTGCCCATTTTATTGGAAAACTATCCAGGGACTCGGGAATTTGGTAGTCCATGAAATTGGTCGTCAGTAGATTCCCAGTTTGATCATAAACGATGCTTTCGAGAAGCGCCTGACTCGCCCCCTGTAGGACCCCTCCGTGGACCTGACCTTCTGCCACAAGTGGATTCAGGACAAACCCGACATCATCGACTGCCATGTACTCTAGGACCTTCACTACTCCAGTCTCTCCTTCAACCTCCACGACGGCAATGTGGGTGCCATAAGGGAATGTCCAGTTATCTGGCGAAAACGCGCTGAACGCGTAGAGGACAGGCTCCATTCCTTTCGGAAACTTTGAGGGAGTGTTACCCATCGATGCAACAGCTTCGAATGTAATTGATTTCGATTCTTGGTATTGAGGATATATCTTTCCGTTGCGAAAGAGTAGTGTGTTCGGGTCTACCCCGAGTTCTTTGCCAGCAATTCCTGCCATTTTTTCCTTTACTTTTCTAGCCGAAAGGAGGACGGCCGAACCGCCAATAGCTCCGGACCTGCTTCCTCCAGTTTGGGTACCCCACGGCAAGCGATCGGTGTCGCCGTAGACCACCGTTACGTTGTCGATGTCTACGCCGAGCTCGTCTGCAACGATTTGAGCGAATGGTGTCTCATGTCCCTGACCGTGTGGCGAAGTACCTGAAACTACTTTGACCTTGCCACTCATCGTGACCAAGACGGAAGCTGTCTGTGGATTATCTGGTCCCCAAGTGCTGATGTCCATGTAGTTACCGATGCCGATTCCGAGCAATCTGCCATTTTTCTTGGTTCTCTCCTGCCGTTGCTCCAGTCTCCACTTGTTGTAGTTGCTCAGTTCTAGCGCTCTAGCCATGTTCGTTTGATAGTCGCCGCTATCATACGTATATCCGGTTACGGATTTGTACGGAAAATTATCGTTCTTTATGTAATTTCTTAGTCGCACCTCAACTGGGTCCAAGTCCAATTCTCGCGCAATACGGTCGATGACTCTTTCCATAAGGTAAGCGGCTTCTGGTCGACCGGCCCCTCTGTAGGCATCAAATGAAACCTTGTTCGTATACACGCAGTAAAGCTCGGCTCGATAGTTCTTTATGTTGTACATGCCGGGGATGATGTCCATCGTAATTTCAGGATCTACGAATGTTTCTGGCGTGGCGTAGGCTCCAGAATCTGAAACGATACTAACCTTCAATCCCAAGATAGTGCCATCATTTCGCACGGCTACCTCGGCAGTCTGATTCTGTCCGCGTCCTTGATACATGGAGAGCAGGTTCTCAGTTCTGGTTTCTATCCATTTTACAGGTCTGCACAAATCTCTTGCCGCAAAGCACGTCATTGCATCCTCAGGATAGAGGTAACACTTTGCACCGAACGCACCACCAACATCAGGGGCAATGACACGAATCTTGTTTTCTTCATGTCGTAGCACTTGGGCAAAGGCTACTTTATTTTCGAACGGTTGCTGATTTCCCATCCACACCGTAAGAAAATCCGTGCCCGGATCATAACTTGCTAGGATTGCCCTAGTTTCCATGGGGGAAGCGGCAACCCTCTGATTAAGGATTTGAACCTTGACTATCTTGTAAGCCTGCTTGAACGCGCCCTCGACATCACCACCTTCCTTCAGTGCGTGATTTCCAACATTACTCTTGAGACTAGGGTGCAAAATGGGACTGTCATTTTTGATCGAGACTTCGGGATCCATCAAGGGCTCGAGTGGTGAATAGCTGACAACGACGAGCTCCGCAGCATCTTCCGCGGAATACTTGTCTTTTGCAACAATGAATGCGACGGGTTGACCAACGTAATTCACACAATCCTTTGCAAGCGCGGGGCGTGGTACAGGTTTATGTTCGCCTGATGCTCCTGAAATCGGAAGCGAGCCCAACTTGTCTTCGACATCGCTGGCTGTGTATACTCTGTAGACACCCTCGTGCTGAAGGGCGCTGGAAATATCGATTGATTCAATTTTTGCGTGAGCGTAAGGGCTCCTGACTACGAAAGCAAACAACATATCCGGGAGCTTCATGTCATCTACGAATCTGCTAGAACCAGTGAGGAATCTGTTGTCTTCCTTTCTCTTCAGGGGTTTGCCCAGGAGAAGGGTTGGAGCGTTGATCTTTTTGATCGTCGTTTGTATTGTGGAAGACATGTGAATCTTCACGCAGCTGAATGACCCATGGATTAAAGATTAATCCTGAGCCGAAGGTTGCTTATCTCACATCACATACTTTCCAAACTCAGCAAGGTCAAGAGTCAGTTTCTCAGGCATCGGATACGCGTTTATCGTTGCCTCTGGCTGATTTAGACCGAAACCAGTGCAAATCGTTGCTACACTTTCGTTTGGA
>DAHVAI010000313.1 GCA_027314685.1 Nitrososphaerota archaeon
AAGGACAAAGTGGGAGGAGATTGACGAGGTTCTTTACGGCGATTCAAGGCGGAGGGGTCGGAAGGCTCAGAGGCCGCTCTGACTTGGTAAGCGTTTTCTTAGATACTGGGTTTTTTGTGGCTCTTGCAAACGCTAGCGACAGGGATCACGAGGAAATGGTTTCGCTCTCGGATAGAATCAGGAATGGAGAGTTCGGGCAACCATACACTTCTGATTATGTGCTTGATGAAGCCGTTACCACCGCATTGGTTAGGACAGGTAGAATGGGTAAGGCAATTGAAATCGGGAGAATGATTCTTGGTTATGAGAAGGAGAAAATCGCACCGCTTGCGAGACTAGTACGAGTCGACGAGAGTGTGTTTAGGAAGGCGTGGGAAAATTTTACTTCACCAAAGTTCAAGGAAAAGGATCTTAGTTTTACAGACCACACAATTATGGTGCAAATGAAAGAACTCGGAATTGAAACTATAGCGAGCATGGATTCAGGCTTTGATGGCCTCGTGTCAAGGATATTCTGAGAAGTTTTTCAAAACTACTGGATCTTGAGTAGACAGCGTTCTAGCTCAATTGCGACTTTGCAACTCTAGGGAACTTTACGAGAACTTGGAAAGAAGAGTTTCGATCAATTTGAAGAAGGTCTTTTCACGAGGAAAAAGAGATAAACGTATTGTTGATGTCTCATTTACACAGAGATGTTCAATGCGAAGACTGGATCTTCAGGAGCTTTATGACCATCGAAGTTGCCACGAGTACAGATCCGATGATAACGAGCATTACGGCGATTAACGCGGTTCCGGCCGCGATCTGGTGTGTGTTTAGGAAGATTGCTACTACGCGCAAGCCCGCGATGATTCCTATTACGACTGCCACAATGCCCGGGAGGCCGATGTAGAGAAGTGGACTGTTTGCAACTGTTCTCGTGATCATGTAATCGAGCACCTGGCTAAAGTGTCTCACAGGACTTCTCTTTGGCGTTATGCCCTCATATGTTGTGAACACTGGAACCCCTATGATCTTTAATCCTGCGTTGAGCGCATCTAGAAAGGTTTGTGACTCGACTGCCATGCCGTTTTCGACGAAGTTGATCTTGTTTAACGCATCATAGGTGTACGCTCTAAAGCCACTTTGAGTATCTTTGATTTTAGAGCCGTTTGTATTTGAGATAGCGTCGAATATTTTGTTTCCCGCAATCCTGTCTCTAGGCATGATGCTAGAATCCATCGAGCGAACTCCAATCACGATATCTGCGGTTTTTTGAAGCAAGGGTTCTATGACCTTTGGAATGTCGCTTGGGTCGTGCTGTGAATCAGCATCCAGAGTTACTAAAATGTCGAATCCTTCTTTTTTCGCGTTTTCTATCCCCGTCCGAAGCGCGGCGCCCTTGCCCTCGTTTGATCTGTGGCGCAGTGTGACCGCTCCCATTTTCTCGGCGATCCCTCCAGTAAGGTCGGTAGAGCCGTCGTCCACCACAATCACTCTGTCGACGAATTATCCTGTCGCGAGAACAACCTTGGCGATCGTTTTCTCCTCGTTGTATGCAGGGATTACCGCGACTGTCTTTCGAACTGGCGCCAAAATTGAATCATACTTCCTAGGGAGATCTTTAAAGTTGTCTTGACTGGCTCTATCCACGCTCTCATAAATGTTGCAAGCGATCGTCATCTTTACAACATCAACGTATGCGAAAAAGAGTAGCTCTTACGTCAATGTTACTGAAAAAATAGGATAACCCCAAAAAAGAGGGGAAGTAGCCCAAAGAGTAATTGGGCTTAGTTTGATTTTGCAGAAGCTGTGGTTGATGCGCCGTCGGTTCCCGTGACTTGGACTGTGTAGGTTTGTCCAGAGGAGAGTATGCTGCTAGACTGAGCACCGGATGTAGCTAGAGTGAACTGGAATACACTGTTTACTGATTCGGATAGAGTTCCAGCAGTTATAGGTAGTCCAATTACGACTGAAGCAACGGCTGTGATGCTCGTCGAAGTTGATGCAGCGAATGTCGAGGACACCGTTGCACCTAGTCCAGTTAGAGTAGTAGATTGTGTCGTAGGAGTGCTAGAGCATGTTGCGGTACCAGATACACCAAATGCTGTAACTGTTGCAGATGTTGCAGTTGAACATGACAACCCGCCTATGCTCACTGTAAGCGAAGTAGCAGAGAGATACGCCAGTGAGACA
>DAHVAI010000314.1 GCA_027314685.1 Nitrososphaerota archaeon
ACTATACGAGTCTATCCACAGATGCTTTACGCATCCTTTAGGACCGGGACGTTTTCCTAAGAATCGCTCTGGGGACACTATTTCGCGTGTAGAATGCCTGATAGTGCCGCATGCGGGCTACCTTTACTCTGGGCCGGTTGCCGCGCACTCGTACAACGTAGCGTATGATTTCTTTTGCGAAGGCGGAGAATCCACGACCGTCGTAATACTTGGGCCTAACCATCATGGAAATGGGAGCGGCCTTGCGGTATCTGAAGCAGACTATTGGAGGACTCCCATTGGAGTTACAAGCATAAACAAGGATCTCAGGAATGCACTTCGTGACGCATGTGATCTCGTCGATGTTGATGACAGTGCACATTTGAGAGAGCATTCGATAGAGGTTCAGATACCTTTTCTACAGGTGATATCTCACAGCAGAGGTGAATGGAGTTTTCTTCCAATATCGATGATGCTTCAGGACATTGACGCTGCAAGACAACTGGGTAATGCAATCACTAATCTTGTGTCAAAATATTCTGATCGCTTTCTGATTATTGGTTCGAGCGATCTGACTCATTACGAAAGTCAGGAACAAGCCTCCACCAAAGACTTGAGTCTTCTGAATCAGGTGAAGGCGGTTAATTTGGTGAGCTTCTATTCTACCTTGGAAAGGAAAATGATCAGTTCGTGTGGTTACGGGGCCATTGCTACTGTGATGCAGATCTCCAAAAACCTTGGTAAGAAAGCTGGGGTAGTCTTGAAATATGCTACGAGCGGAGACGTCACAGGAGATCGTTCTTCAGTAGTAGGATATCCTGCAGTGCGATTTACTTGAGTGAAACTGTTACAGCCAGTGCACCTGGAAAGATAATTCTGACTGGCGAACACTTTGTTGTTCATGGAGCTTATTCCATAGCCGCTGCCATAAACAAGCGGGTCAGGGTTACGATTCGCAAAAGAGTTGGAGCGTCTCGAATTGTATCAGGAAGCATAACGTCAAGAATCAGCGAAAACGACGGTAAATTTGTTGCTGTCAAGGCAGCGTTGAGAAAAGTTCTTGAAGAAAGAAACGACGGCAACTTGGAAGTGATGATTTCTTCAGAACTTCCTGCAGGCTCAGGATTAGGTTCTTCGGCCGCTGCATCTGTCGCCACTGCGGCCGCTGCTTTGAAATTCTTGAGAATGAATGTAGACCAGAAGATTATCTTGGAGGTAGCGATGCATGGGGAAAGAATAATTCATGGGAATCCCTCGGGCATTGATGTGGAAGCTAGTCTTCGAGGCGGATTGCTACTGTTTAGTAAGAATACTGGTGCGAAGTCAATTACTTTGGATAGGCCTCTACAACTCTTGGTCGCGTATTCAGGCGTGCGTCGAAACACAAAGAGACTTATTGCCAAGGTCGCTGTTAAGAAGAAGACCTTTCCACATTTCTTTGAATCGCTGACCAACACATCATCATTTCTTACGTTTAGTATGTTGGATTCGATAGCCAATGGGGACCTACCCCGTTTGGGCGCATACATGAATCTCTCTCAGGCAACATTGGGTTGGCTCGGGGTGTCAAATACTACGCTTGAGAGGATGATCGAAGACGTGACTGATTTGGGCGTGTTTGGAGCGAAACTCACGGGCGCAGGCGGGGGTGGGAGTATAATAGCTCTTCCAAAGCCTGAAACAACCAACTCAGTTCTGAAAGTGCTTTCAAAAGAATACCACTACGCATTCATTACTTCTGTCCCTCAACGCGGTCTATCGTGGGAAAAATGAAAGATCTGATCATAGTCAAGCTCGGCGGGAGTTTGATAACCCATAAGGACACACCTCTGAAGGCAGATGCGCACGCAATAAGGAAAGTCGCAATCGAGATGGCAGGAGCTCTTAGAAATAGAAACTCGGCAAGACTTCTCTTGATTCATGGAGGGGGATCTTTCGGTCATTACTACGCGTCGAGGTATCACATCTCATTGACCCCCAAGAAAATCCCGAGCGACCGAGTCTCAAGAACAGCCTTCGCAATGATTTCCCTTCATACCATGATACTTGACCAACTCGTCGCCGAAGGCATACCCTGTAAGACTGTACTTGCATCAGAATTGCTTTCAGATAAGAACGAAATCTCTGTTAAAGGCAAGCGCTATGTTCAGAGTTTGCTCGAAAACGACCTTGTACCTGTGACATTCGGAAATGTCTTGGTGACCGGATGCGGTAGCAAAATCGTGTCGGGAGATGTAATCGCGCTGGCCTTGGCAAATGTGTTTCAAGTGAAAAGTGTGATTTTTGCCATGGATGTAGATGGAATTTATCAAACGTCAAATTTGAAAGGCGAAATTCTCAAGGAACTTAACAGCGAGAGCATGATTCAAGGAAATCTGAGAAAATTCGATGTTACAGGCGGAGTCATATCCAAAACAAAAGTTGGTATGCAAATTGCAAATCTTGGAACAGATGTTTATTACGTAAACGGGAGGAAGTTTGGACGTCTTCGATCATTGATCTTAGATCGTGAACCCGCCAAATCCACACATATAACTGCGATTCGCATATCAATATGAGAAAGTATGCCTTTGAACTGCTTAAGTGGTTTGGTCCTTGAATTCGCAAAAGACTGAGACTGTGAAGCTAATCGAGTTATTGCGCTCTAACAAGCAGCAGCTTGATAGAATTATATTGGATTTCTTGCCGACCAAGAGCAAAACTGCCGAGATTAATGAAATGTACGAAATGATGCGTGACTATCCTAGTAGAGGTGGGAAGGGTCTGCGGGGAACTGCCTGCCTATTGTGGTGCGAACTGTTTGGAGGTAACAGAGTAAACGCACTAACTACAGCCGCTGCGCTGGAGTTGTTCCAGAATTGGATATTGATTCATGATGACATAGAGGATCAATCAGATCTAAGACGGGGCCAACCTGCACTACACAGAAAGGTGGGAGTGGAACTTGCAATTAATGCGGGTGACGCGTTGCACGGGAAAATGTGGGAATTACTTCTTAAAAATAGAAATGTGCTTAGCCCTGTAGTCACACTCAATATTCTAACCGAGTTTGCAATGATGCTTAACTTAACTACTGAAGGCCAACAGATGGAGCTTTCTTGGTGCAAGCAAAATCGTTGGGATATGAACGAAAAGGATTATTTTCAAATGGTCACAAAAAAATCCGCTTGGTACACGTGCATTACGCCAGCGCGCCTCGGCGTGCTCGTTGCAGCGGAGAGAAACAAGCAAGTTGGAGTGCATGATTTCAATCGATTGTTGAGTGATTTGGTTGATTTTGGTACAAAGCTTGGTGTTTCCTTTCAAATAATAGATGATGTACTGAATCTCATGGGTGAGGAATCAAAGTATGGCAAGGAAATCTTGGGGGATATCTACGAAGGTAAGCGAACGCTGATGCTCATTCATCTGCTTGCTGAAAGCACTGACGCTCAGAAGAGGAAAATAATTCAAATTGTATCCAGACCTAGGTCAAAAAAGACACTAGATGAAGTCCGCTCAGTATTTGATGAAATGAAGGACCGCGGCTCACTCAGATACGCAACGAACACTGCAAGGAAACTTTCCGAACAAGCGCTGACTCAATATGAATCAATTTGTACCGAGCATGGAGTTCGGACTTCAAGGCACTACAAGACCGTGAGGTCTCTAGTCGAGTACGTTACTTCTCGTGATTATTGAGCTAGCAGTCTCATAGCGCATCAGATTGTATGGTGATTATCTATGACAGACTCTTCGAACACATCCAAACTCGCTATGAAATTTGCTCTCATCAATGCTATGGAGCATTCAGGGAGGGCGGATCTTGGTTCAGTGGTAGGTAGGATCTTGGCCGAGAATGTCGACATGAGAAAAGAAGCACCGATGGTTAAGGCTGTTGCGACTGTGGCAGTAGAAGAAGTAAATAGACT
>DAHVAI010000316.1 GCA_027314685.1 Nitrososphaerota archaeon
GGAATTTATTGTTCTAGATGAACCAACCTCCAGTCTGGATGTTTCGATACAAGCTCAGATCCTGAACTTGATACTGGACCTCCAACAAAAGTGGAAACTTTCCTACTTGTTCATAACTCACAATATGGCTGTTGCTAAATACGTGTCTGATAGGATTGCGGTGATGTATGCGGGCGAAATCATTGAGCGTGGCAACGCTAAGGATGTTATCGAGAATCCACTGCATCCGTACACAATGGATTTGATAAAGAGCGTTCCAACACAGGATATTTCAAAAAAAATAATGAATGTCGAAGTTAGTGGCGATCCTCCGAGTCTCTACAACCTTCCCCGAGGTTGCAGGTACAGTGACAGGTGCGCAATGGTGTTTAACCTCTGCAGGGAGAAAGCACCGGTGCTTGCCCCTGTCGAGGATGGTCGAGAAGTGGCTTGTTTTCTGCATCATCAAATCTCAAGGGAGAATCGAATATGAATATTCCTTGCGTCAGTATAGAAATATTGGAGCCAAATCATCATAGCATTGAGAGTCTCAAGATTTCACATCGAGGGTGTCCATGACGAATTTGTCTTCCAGAGCTTCAGTGAAGGTAAGCAATGCGATGGTAGCTAGCTCCCACGAGCTAGCGTCATTTCACGGATCAAAGGTTCTAGCTGATGGAGGTAATGTGGTTGATGCCGCTATCGCGACAAGTGCGGTTCTGTGCGTCACCCAGAACAACCTTTGCGGCCTGGGCGGTGATTTGTTTGCACTGATAAAATTCGATGGCAAAATCTTGAACTTGAACGGAAGCGGTAGGGCGTCTGAAAACGCTACGATCGATTTCTACAAGAAGGAGAAGAAGCTGTCAAAGATACCTGATATTGGGCCTTTGGCCGCACCCACTGTACCGGGCATAGTACATGCATGGGGAGAACTGCATTCGAGGTTTGGAAGCGTTGAACTGAACAAACTTCTTGAACCTGCTATCTCGTGCGCGAGGAATGGCTTCCCTATTACTTCGAATTATTCCAATTCCATAAGGGCGACTTTGCGCGTTCTGGGGATATTCAAAGGTTGGGCGGATATTTTCGCTCCTGGTGGAAAGACTCCTGACGCGGGTTTCGTTTTGCGACAGAACGATCTGACAAATACATTGGAACAGATTGCAGCCGAGGGACCAGATACTTTCTATCAAGGTAATCTATCTGAACAAATTGTAAACGGAATTGCAAAACAAGGCGGATTGATAACTGAGAATGATTTGAAGCGCCACAAAAGTACGTGGCAAGATCCTGTCAAGACCGATTACAGAGGAACAACGATTTATGAGACGTCGCCGAACAGTCAAGCGGCTACGGTCTTACTCTGGCTGAACATGCTTGAAGAATATGACCTAAAACGGTACTCCGCGAGCTATCCAACAGTTCTGGAGATCATGTTGGAAACTTGTATTAGAGCATACGAACAACGAGCAAAGCACATTGGCGATTTCGAACTTCCGGACAAATTCACGACAAAACAGTTCGCTAAGGACATTCTGGAGCATCGAACAAAACGTACAAAGAGACCAAATGCAAAGCGCGATTCTGGAGACACGACTTACTTCTGCGTCGGGCGGCAGAATGGAGACTCCGTCTCTGTAATACAAAGTAACTACATGGGGTTCGGATCCGGTCTTGTGCCTGAAGGAACTGGGTTCGTTCTTCACAACAGAGGAAGCTACTTCAGCTTGGATGAAAACCATCATAATTCCATTCGTCCCGGCAAAAGGACGTTTCATACATTGTGCGCATCGTTGGGCGAAAGTTCTCAAAAAACATCGTTTACGATAGGTTCGATGGGAGGAGATATTCAACCACAAGTACATGTTCAGCTAATGACCAAGATATTGGATTTCGGAATGGACCCCCAAGTGGCAATAGATTCGCCAAGGTGGATAATCCCGTTCACAATCTATGAAAAACCCTCCATCGTGTATTTCGAACCAGAAAGCAAAATTCAATCGTCGAAGGCAAAGAAGATTGTCCGCAAATTAAAGCTCTCCTTCAAAGAATTCGATTCGTTTTCCTCGTCAACTGGTCACGCTCAGGCAATACTGTTCAAGAACGATTATCTGAGTGGCGGCGCTGATCCGAGAGGTGACGGCGCTGTTGTGGGATTCTAAAGTCAAGGGTCTGAATAGGTTCTACAGACCTTTGTAGCTTAGAATTCTTGAGATTTCGATCTCGAAAATGCTTGCATTGCATTCTCTTAGGGACGAATAACTCTAAGAGCTATCTGAAATCCAGCCTCTCACTTCCGAAAGGATACTAGCAAGCAGTGTATCGATTATTTGGTTGAACTTCGACCTGAGCTGCGTTTCCCTCTATGAATGCGGCTTTGCCTCAGGAAGCTATGAAAAGTGACACGCTTCGATCACGTTTGACGTTGTTCTAGAACACGGAGCTTTGATTGCCGTATGTATATAGTGTCTCTTCGACGTACGCGATCGGATTCCACGCTGTGTGTGAGGGAGACACCCATTCTTCCTGACCGTTGCGATCACCGCGCTTCCCTCAGCATTTATGAACGAGACAATCGCGTCAGCACTCATTGACTTTGGCGTTATGGATCTGCTGATTGATGTCGAATTTTCCAGGCTGAGATCAATTAGATGCTGCAAATTATTGTGAGTCAAGGCATCTTTCGCCTTTGCTATGTCGACGACTAGGTCTCTCGGTGTTATCTGCTGTATTTATACTAGAAAACTATTCTCAAGTCGATTTCTTAGCAAGGTTCAGCGCGACTGCTGAGCGGACAAGTTCTTTCAATGCCTTTTCATTGATCTTGTCATTCTCATAGAAATCGATCGCTCGCCTGAGGGTCCCGGGTTGAGTGAACATGTGGGAAGGATCGTCCAGTGATGCGCCCTTGAAAAATGTGAACTTCAAATGATCCTTGTACGTCTCGCCCGTGCAGATTCCACCATTGTGCGACCAGACTGGGACACCTGCTGGGTTCGTCGGCTTTTTCCACTTGATCTCTTCGACGATTTCCCGGTCTGCCTCTTTGATTAGCTCACGCACCTTGGCAAAGGTCTTTCCCCGCCAATCTGGTAGTTCTTTAATCATAGCGTCGATGTGCTTTGATGCCCCGGTCGTTCCTTCTTTCGCTTTGGATGTTCTTACCATTTTTCATTTTCCCCATCCATTTTTCTGTGCGATATTGCAAAGCATGTCCGAGTGTATGTTCAAACCTATGTCCGTCATGTTATACAAATGGTCGCTTGCAACTAGATATACAATTTCGCATACCTGTCGTTCAGAAAAATATTCAAGGACATTTGCAAAGACTTCTGAATATGCTTTTTTTCCTTTGCTAGAGTTGTTACAGGATCAGGTGCAGCTCGCTCTCCTTCAGTGAACAGTGAACTAGCGTGGTAATGATCGAGCGCATCGAATTTTGCCAGATTCATCGAAGCACAGATTGTTGCCCTCACTTGATGATCACGAACTCCTTTGATTGAACTGGTTAATCTGGAATGAGTTCCCGTCAGGGTCAACAAAGACAGCGGACACGGCGTAGGGGTTCTCTTGCGGCTCGCGTTTGAACTGCACTCCTCGCGATTTTAGCTGTACAGCAATCTTTCTGCAGCCGTCGACCTGCATGATTATCGGAGGAGTGCTCCCTGGCCTCCAATTGCTTCCCAGACCATCGGGATCAGGAAAGCCTGCCTCACAAAGCGTTAGTTCCAAGTCCTGGCCCTAGGGCCCGACTGTCACCCATCTTTCGCTTCCCGGCGGGTTATAGTCTATCTTCTCAAACCCGACCTTCTTTGTGTAGAATCCAACAGCTTCGTCTTTTTTCTTCACGACAAGTGCTACATGGGTTATGTTGGCGTTCATACCTTTCGGAGTGGGTGACGCAATACTTGAACCCATGCCTAAAACATTTAGAAAAAAGGGAAGCGACAGATAAATACAACGCGAGCGAACAAGGATTTCGGGTTGTCACACTATGGACGAACTAGACGTGAAAATCATGCGCTCCTTAATCTCGGAAAGAGCGATTTCTCTTTCTAATGCGAGCGTGTGGCTGTCGCTCAGAGGTATTGTGGCTCGTCTTGGCGCGGATGATATGACGGTCAGATACCGGTACAACAAATTGAAGGAATCCAACTATCTGTCGATTTGGTCGCTCTTGATAAATCCAGCTTATTTCGGACAA
>DAHVAI010000142.1 GCA_027314685.1 Nitrososphaerota archaeon
TGACGCCAGATCGCTGGGTCTTCCAGCGACGTTCTGGTTGCAGGAACGCCATCTCCACCAGTCCAGCATCTCTTTTGAGCCTTGGCTACAGGTGTCCTTTCGGATGCGATGCTTTCGAGATTCGGTGTTATATGCCCCACCGTTCTGGTAGAAGCGAAATTCATCCCACCTAAAAATAGTGTGGGGTTTCTTTCGCTTTGTGCTAAAAACAAGAATCCATCAAGACGGCGCTTTTTGCCCATAAGCTTGGCATGATTGGGTTCGGCAAAGTTAAATGAAAAGCTATGGTCGATACATTCCCCATCGTATCAGCTCTTCTTGACCAAGCTTTAACTTTGCAATCTCATGAGATATCTATGATTCGATCTTTAGGTCGTTTTCTATCGTCAGGTACCTTTCCAGAAGAGATTTGCCCTTTGGAGTAAGTTGATAGAGCTGTTTTCCAAACTCTCCAAGATGCACGACGAGTTCCTGTCTGGAGAGTGACTCAAGCAGTTCATGAAACGTCTTCCAAGAAAGGTTAGTGTGATACATGATGTGTGTTGGCTTTGACAGCCCCTGGTCTATTGCACGTAGTACGTCACAGTAAGTCTGTAGCTTTGAACGCCTCGTTACGTGACTATCAAACATCTCTTCGTGTTTGTTGAGATATTCCTGCGCCATGTCCAATCACACTTGATCTTGAGACCATCGATGAGCTATTTCAGCAAAGTGTCCGTTTTTCAGGAAAAGTAGGGTTAATGCCCTATATGTTACGAGGGGACTACAGTTGTTGTTGTGATGTATCGATAGTCGATATATCGATGGCTGAAACTATTCATTACACCGACTCGCACGATTAGGCCTTTAGGTATCTTCAAAAGCGAATCTCTTTTTGGGAAACTGATCTTTGAACTTTCCTTATGCGACTTGTTCAGGTTCTAACCAGAGAATGGTTATGACATAGTCACAGACGTGATCTAAAATCTCGTCTACGTATGCTGATCCGCTTTGAGAATAAGACGCGTATGTGTATGGAGCAACATCAAAGAGTCCGGGAATGTCTCCTATGGGCCGTAGCTTTCCCAGGTCACAGTGAAGCTAGATCCGGAATTAGTTAGGGCAGACGGCAAAGATTTTACTACTGCAGAATTTGATTGGCTCACCATCGTTATTGGCCATACGTTTGAAGCAGGGAATGATCCTATTGTACCAGGAACACCGTTCATCACTATCCCGCTTGTCAGTTTTATGTTGGTATTACCTAGTCCAAAGCCGGCAGTTCCGTAGTTTGACAGTGAAGTCAGCTTGCAGACTACTATCAAGCAAGTTTCAGGAGCTTCAACTACCCACTCGCCGGAGTTTCTCTGTGCTCCCGGAACCGCTGAGGAAGCAGCGTACTGTGTGTTTGTGGTATAGTCTTTGATAGCAACAGTGAACAGTCCGCTCTTTGCTGAGTAAAACACAATCGCAGCAACGCTGTCCCCAGGATGCACCTGGATTGAGCTTACAGTCACCGAAGCCTTTGGATAAAATTCGTACCATGCGTAATAACTTGCGACGCCGTTGTGGCAGTCTGAATCAGTGCCAGTTTGCTCAACGGTAGTTGACTGGAACCCATCTATGCCAACCCAGAGAGCGGCGTAAGTACTACCAGAGGTGGGGCAAGATACCGAAGGCACAATCCAAGAAGCAGTCACGAGGCTGACTGATCCCACCGAACCGTTGACGGCGTAACCACTCCAATTCGTGCTATAGACCGAGGAACCGTTGGTCTTTTCTCTAACAATGGGCGATCCGATAGAAACCGCATTTACTGCAAAGACAGAAGGAGCAAGAAAGAGAAACAACAAAACAAGCATTCCAAAAATTGTCAACAACCTGCCGAGAGAGAAATTTAATGTAGAATGCGAAAGCATGCGGCTCAAGTTAAGAGCACTCGCAATAAGCATTTCTCTTTTGGAGCAAGCAAATTCTGTCCTTAAATGGAGAATTTTCCAGACTGATGCGATCAGACTGAAACTGTGGTTGTCTAGTGCTAACTCCGCAAAAAGCCCAGTCTTGCCAAACCTTCGACCACTTGGCTTGCCGATACCTCAGGGGGTACATTTTCTGTCTCCACGACTATTTCTGGCGATGCTGGAACTTCGTAAGGGTCCTGTATCCCTGTCATGTTCGTGATCTCACCTCTCCTTGCCTTTGCATACAGACCTTTCGGGTCTCTCTTCTCGCAAGTTGCAAGCGAAGCACGAATGTAGACCTCCGCAAACTTTTCTCTACCTATCAATTCACGAGCGCTATCTCGTGAAACTTTGTATGGAGAAATTAGCGCAACTATCGAGATAACGCCGTTTCTTGACAAGACCTTTGCAAGATATGATACTCGACGGTTGTGCTCCTCTCTGTCCTCTTTTGAGAGTCCGAGGTCTTTCGACAATCCCTTTCTGATTTCGTCGCCATCCAACACTTCGACGAACCTACCATGTTCATTTTCAAATTTTTCCTTGAGCAGCTTTGCAATCGTCGACTTGCCAGAGCCTGGCAGTCCAGTCATCCAAATTGTAAAGCCTTCGGGTCTTTGCGACAATTACTAAACTACCTCGGAAAGTACCTTACCGTCCATGCCTCGTTCGGGAGCGAGTCCAAACATCTTGAGAAGTGTAGGCGCAATATCTTCAACTTTGGCGTTCTTTAATTCCTTCGAGCCGAGGTTTCTCTTCGGATCATACATCAGAAATATGCCGTTCATGGAATGAACTGAATCGTCTGGTCCAGTGTCGTTCTCGAACAGGTAAAGTGAGTCATGCCCTACAGTACCTGCGGACCGCCAGTCGAGGTCGTCAAAGTACACCATGAGATCTGGTTTGTCGCCGAGCGCAGTCCCATAAAGCTCATCAGGCTTCAGCACCGTGTTCTTCATCGTCCTTCCCGTGTGATCTTTTATTGCCATAATCTTCTTTGACAAAGTCTCTATCTCATTTTGTAGCTCAGAGCGATTGATTATTCCGCTAGCTTCTCGTCCCTTTACGTTAAAGAAAATTCTCGCATAGTAACCGCCCCAGCCCCACGCCTTTGTCTTACCCCAGTCGATCTGTGCCTTGTCGAGATCAATCGGCGACTCGGGTTTCTTTGTGAAAGCAAGGTATCCTTCTTTCTCGAGCCACTGGTTAATGCAAAATGCACCCGCCATACGTTTCGAACCGTGGTCAGAGAGGACAAACGTAGTGCAATCTTCACCGAAAATGCCTACGAGTTTTCCTATTCTCTCATCCACTGCCGTATAGTACTCGAGGTCGAGATTCTCGTACTTGTTACCCTTTACGTACTTTGGGTGTGATGGATCAAAGAACTTCCAGAAAGCGTGGTGCAAGCGATCAAATCCTATTTCATGCATGATGAAAAAGTCCCAAGGTTTGGTCTTTGCTAGGTACTCGGCAACATCGAATTTCTTGTGCATTAGCTCAAACACTTCCTTCTTTATGTCGTCTCGATTCTCTGTTCTGAAGATGACGTCAAAGAGATACTTGCCATTTACGACAGGAAGTATCTCATTTTTGAGCTCCGGCGGGCTTGTAAATTCCTTGTCCTGACTGGGCGTGATAAAACAAGAGACAATCGAAGTGTTATCAATTTTCTTTGGGGGAAAGCCAGGAGGAATCCCTAAGACAATTGATTTTTTCCCAGCTCTTGAGAGATACTGCCACACCGCATCTTCCTTCACGTGGTTTGAATTTACAATATAGCCGTCGGTGTAAGATGCTCCCTTTCTATGCCTGAACCCATAGATGCCGAGCTTACCCGGATTTTTCCCAGTCATCATCACCATCCAAGCCGGAACAGTGATCGGTGGGTGGCAGGTTTCCAGATTTCCACGAATGCCTCTATCGTACATTCGCTTTATGTTGGGTAACTTGTCTAAAAGTTTCTGAAACATTAGCTCCGGCGGGACAGAGTCTAACCCTATTATCGCAACTTTCTTTGTCATTTACAAAATCACTCTACAAACGGTTTTTTAGATTTTAAAATCACTTGGGATACCTCCGGACGCATGTATTCCTTGGGAGGTTTTTCACCCGACAAAAACATCTTCCGTAGATTAGTACCGCTAAACGTCAGTCTCTCCGACTCTGGATGTGGACATATCTTTTCACTCGCTGCCCCTGCGCATTTCTTGCAATAGTAATATTCTTTGAAGAAGACAGGTTCGATTCCAAGATCTGGAAATTCTTTGAATATCTCTTGAGCTGCGTAAGGGCCGTAAAAGTTACCCACACCCGCGTGATCCCTACCTATTGCAATACGCGCGCATCCAAAATTTTTCCTCATTATGGCGTGCATTATCGCTTCCTTTGGTCCCGCGTACTGCATCTCATAATGAAGGACGCTTAGCAGGACAGAGTCTTTTGGGTAATAGTTCTTTACGAGCGCTTTGTAAGTTTCAAGTATCACCTGATCGGTAAAATCTCCCGGTTTCTTCTTCCCCAAAACCGGGTTGATGAACAAACCATCCGCAAACGACAAACCAGTCTTCTGAAGGTACTCATGCCCAATATGCGGAGCGTTCCTAGTTTGAAATGCTATGACGTTCTTCCAACTCCTTTCCTTGAAAAAGACCCTTGTTTCCCTTGGACTAAGAGTATACTCCTCGAAGCCAAGATTCTCAAATTTCACCACTGATTTGAGCTTCCCAGAGCAAACCCTTTCTGAGCTAGCGAATGTATTTGCTACTCCTGGATGAGCTTGATCTAGGCTTCCAAACACAGACTTTGCATATTCCTTTTTTGAAATCGAAAAAAGCTCTTCAATTTCCATCTTAGCAATTGGATTGTCTCGCTCATCTACAAGAGTAATGTCCTCGCCAGCTTCTCCTTTGAAATTCTGCGGAACGTGTAGCAAGACTGGTATCGTCCACGGGGTGTCATCGTCCAGTCTCATGTCTTCGATTACACTCTCGTAATCGGCCTTTCCCATGAAACCATCAATTGGGCTCAAAACGCCTGTCGAAATGTTGTAAATCTGAACTCTGGTTTCCTCAGAGACCCTGACCTTCGTGGATTCTAACATCTCTCTTGTCCGTTCAGCTGAGCTCTGATTGGTCTTGATCTGAATCAGTTTCCCTCCATGAGGCGAAGTCATAATGCTATCACCTACAGGTATCCCAGAGCCTTCAAGCGCGCCTTGATCTCCTCAATATCTTTGCTCGTGAATGGTTCGGGAACCTCTTTTGTCTCATGCATCGCGACAACCTCACGTAGAACATAGGTGACATAGTCTGAAATCGATTTGAATCCAGTCTTCTTTGCAATTATTTTTTCAATTCTCCTTGAAAGCGACACCGGAATGGAAACTGTTGTGTACTTTGGTCCTTTCGCCAACAAAAGTCATACACTCCAGAAATTCATTATATATAATTGAATTGCGTCCGTCCGAGAGTTGCAATTTGAACACCATTTTTCATAATTATATATAATTGTTCCGCGCCGCTCTTA
Organism: Nitrososphaerota archaeon; assembly: GCA_027314685.1. The sequence goes on from DAHVAI010000142.1 coordinate 5,469, forward strand.
ACGTTTGATTGATGTCTCTTTGGTTGTAAATTGGGATTTGTTTTGCAGTTTGCGCCGATTGACACCTCAAGGTGATGCAGTTTTAGAACGACACAGAGAATTGAAATTCTCCAAAAGTAGACAAACCCGTTTCAAGAAATTGTCTAAGTGTCATGGGCCAGCCGTTTGAGTTTGATACTTTTATGGATCTGAAGTACGTACTAATTTTCGGTATCCGAGAGTCGCATCGGTTATATTCAATCTCAAGTAAATACTTCTAAAGGTACATCTCATGCAAAGACAGGAACTCGTAGGAAATGTTGGCGGAATTTGCAAGTGTGGAAAACTTGGCAAACCCTTCGTCTTGGAGAGTGGAGAAAGCGGCTACATCTGCAAGTCCTGTTTTCTGAAAGCTATCAAGAACACGTATTGACTGCACCGACTCATCCTGGAAAGCTACTCCCACACTTAGCTAGATTTGAAAATCTAAACGCGGCTTTGGCAAGCTGTCGCTTAAATTGCGCTGACAGCCTAGGCCCGGTCAAAGACTATTGTGCCAGAGTCGCTGTGGCGAGCAACCAAATATAGTCGCATTTGAAAGAACTCTACATGCATGCAACGGAAAGAAGAATAAACAAACAAGGATTCAGCGAGCAACGTGTACTGCGGCTAGCAAAAGCTGCATATTCAGAGAATCCCTCTTTTGCAGTTAAACCGGAGAAATCAGTACTTCTTGTAGTCGATATGCAGGACGAATTCGTCAAGCCTCATTGGACTCCGTTCTGGGTGCCAGAAGCAACCAGAAGAGTGAAGAGCATCAGGCGACTTATTGATTACTGTAGGAATAGGAAGATCCCAGTAATATTCACTGGCTTCAAAAACACACACTCTTATCTCGACAGACCGAGAACCGGGGCCTACATGCCGAATCGATATACGGACAAAGTCCCCGATGATCCGTCATATTTTAGAGATGGTCAGATCTGGCACGAACTTTCCCCTCACAACAACGAGATCGTAATTTACAAACCATCTTACGGAGCATTTTACGATACGCCGCTGGAAAGCATATTGAAGAACCTTGGGAGAGACACAGTAATAATCTGCGGCACCCTCACAAATTTCTGTTGCGGAACCACAGCAAGGCAGGCTTACGAGCGAGGTTTCAAGGTTGTTGTGGGAAGTGATGTGACTGCGACCGATGATCCTGAACTACACGGAGCCGAACTTAAGACTTTGAGGAAGGGCTTTGCGATGGTCCTGACTTCGGCTCAAATAACCAAGAAGATGGTTGGGAGGTGAACGATGCTCAAAAAAGACAATTGTGCCAAAGCCTCTAAACGCGCAAGTGATAAATAACGAATCATAATCCTTGTTTCGCTACTTCAGTGTGTTTTTATGGCAAATGACAAAGCAATAGGCGGCGCCCTTGTTTTTGGGGCGGTAATCGGCGCAATCATCTATGGGGCGCTCATGTTTGCATTTGGAAATGGAGTCGCAATTCTAGTTCTAGAAATTACCGCGTTTGTGGGGGTTTTAGCTATCCTGGGAATACTAGGTTGGATCGGATATGTCATGGCAACAACACCACCACCAGCACCGCTAGAACCGGAACCACAGAAAACAGACAACGATACCTCCTCTGGGACTACCAAAGAAAGCAACAAGTGAAGGATCGACGATTTGCTATAGAAGCGAAATCTAGTTCCTCGAGTTACGCATGCTTGGCTTTGCTTGCGAGATACACTCTATTCTTTGCAGCTTGTTCTGCAAGCTTGTGATAGAAACCTAGATACGAAGTAATTTCGTCTATCTTTCCTTTCCTTTGCAAGTTAACACAATTCATGAAAGCCTTCTGTAATCTCAAAAGTTCCTTACCATCAGTTGTCTTTAGCCACTCTTTTTGGAATCGAGAGAGCATGTTTTCTCCGTATTTCCTATCCTTCAGTGCTTTCAATGCTACTGCTCCTGCAATCTTTCCCCCGCGCATCGCAAATTCATTTCCACCTGCTGTGAAGGGCTCTACCATGCCAGCAGCATCACCAACAAAAATTACTCTGTTACCGTACATTTTGTCAGCCATCTCAATGGGAATTATCGCTGCCTGCATGTCAACGATCTTTCTGTTCAAAGTAATCTCAGACGATTGTGCATGTTCCTTCACAAAATAGTTCAATCGTCCTCGCATGTTCTCCCCTCCCATCTCGTGCCAGAGGGACATGAGCCCGCAGATACCTGCGTTTATCACCTCGCCCTTCGGAAACAGCCAACCATATCCCCAGGGCGCAATTCTGGGATCAAAGTACAAGTTCATTGAATCAAGAGCATTATCCTTCATTTCGACTTCATACACGAGACCCTGAAAAGTACTATCTGGCCTCCTCTGAAATCCCAATCCCTTGAACTTTCTAGCGCCCAGGGAAGCAGGACCATCTGCGAAGACAACCAATTGACACTTTATTTCAAAATCAAAATTCTTTGATACGTCTCTTAGTTTTACCAAGGCAAATTCGTTTGAGACAGCGACATCCATAGCTATAGTTCGCGTGAGCAGTCGAGCGCCCCTGGAGGCTGCCCTTTCGCCCAAGAACCTATCAAAGACGCATCTTCTCATCGACACGAATGGAATATCAAATGAGAAAGTTTCGTTTGGGAAATAGCACACCCATTTGGAAATTGTCCTTTCCCTCACGTACGATGGTATTTCAAAAGCATCCGCATTTTCTACTGGCGTTCCTCCGCCACAAACGTTGGTCTCCCCAGGATAACTTGCCTTTTCAACGAGCACCACATTTCTTCCAGCCTTGGCGATCTCATCAGCGGCGACAGAACCAGCTGGGCCTGCGCCAATGACAACAACCTCGGCATCTTCCATTCGATCAGTTTTCCACTTTCAAAAGTGGATTATTGATATAAATTGTTTTTATTCCATTCCAGGAGAATTTGGACGCTTCCACAATTGCGAGTGAAAATCTTGTTCGAATTCGAAAGAAAGTGTTATTTGCAATCTTCGGACTTTCTGGGCTGACCAACAACAAAAATGACCGATGCTCAACCACAGCTTCGGAGAGAAAAAACGGCAATTCCTGAAGTCAGATTTCTCTTCAGGAGTAACGTACTGCGACTTCTTGAAAAGGCACGCAAACTCTCCGACGACGTTGTTCATGTGAAATTTGGACGATCTGATTATTTCCTCATGATCGATCCAGAATTGATAGAGGAGACTCTAGTATCAAAACAGTCATTTTTCGGGAAGCAAAAATACATCAGCTTTTCACTTTCTGCACAGAAAGCAGTAACCCGTAGACTGGTTGCAAGTGTCGTGCCCTTTGAAAGTCATGACCAACAAAGGAAGAGACAACAAGCTGCCTTCCACCAGGAGCGAATAACCGCTTATGGAAATATGATGACAGATATCACTGAGCGATACTGCTCTTCTTGGAGGGATGGCCAAGTCATAGATATTGGTCACGAAATGGTCAAGCTTACTACTCTCTTCGTGGCAAAGTGTCTATTCAATATGGACATCGAGTCGAGAGCCGAGGAGATTGCGTCAGATCTCACAACTTTCGCGGGATATTATGAGCGTATGTCCAATCCGTTGGCTGATCTTCTGGTGAAGCTTCCTTCGAACAGAAAATATGAAACAGCGTTGCACAAGGTCGATGCTCTAATATTGAACTTGGTGAATGATCGAAAGAAAGCCACGCAAGATCCCGGAGATATGCTCTCTATGCTTCTAAAAGCAACAAACGAACAAGGAAAGGAAATGTCCTTTGAACAACTACGAGATCAGGTAGGAATATTTCTTGTTGTTGGCCATGAAACCTCCACCAACTGCCTAACATGGACGTGGCACCTTCTATCTCAAAATCCTGCAGTAGAGCAGAAATTGCATCAAGAAATCGATTCTTTGTTTCCTAAATACGAAATTCCTAGCGCTAGTGATGTTTCGAAATTAGACTACACCACAAAGATAATCAGCGAGTCGCTTAGGCTCTATCCTCCTTCTTGGTGTCTCATCAGGGAAACAATGAAAGAGTGCACAGTCGGAAGTTATCGGTTCCGAGCTGGAAGTCACATTTGGATAAGTCAATATCTGAACCACAGAGATCCAAGATACTTTCAGGAACCTGAAAAATTTCTACCTGATCGCTGGACAGAAGAAATGAAGAAAAACATACCACGGTTCTCATACTTTCCTTTTGGAGGCGGCGCAAGGCGCTGCATGGGCGAGCCCTTTGCCTGGATGGAGATTTCTCTCCTCCTTGCAATGATTTCCCGTCGATGGAGACTATTGCCAATTGAAGGTCAGAAAGTAGTTCCTCACGCTGCGATAACCCTTGTTCCAAAACATGGAATAAAGATGCGGTTGGAGAAAAGGTCGTAAAGTATCCTAGGTTGGAGAATTTTCCAGGTCGGCATTGTTTCTTTGGCTCCGCTAGGTTGAGTCCCGGCATTAACCGCCTAGAACTTCCCAGTGATGTAAGACCGATCAGTCCTACGCTAGCTATTGCTAGAAGTCTGTTCCTCACAAGGCTTTTAAATTGAGCCAGTATTTTCCGCGAGTACTTCAGTTAGATCATCCATCAGTGAGTTAATTTTGAAAAAATTCCTCTTTGTAGTTTTGGGCATGTCTGTTCTTTTACTCACCGTCAGCTCTGTTTACTTTTCTTCCTCGGCGCAATCGATAATCACAATTGATTCCTCGTGGGCTTATCAAAACCAGAATCAACAAAATACTGGCTATAGCTCGCAGATACTGATCAATATCATGGATGCTCCAAAGTTAAAACCACTATGGTCTACGGCAATTGATGGACTGAGCGGTACCCCTGTCATTGTTAATGGAATCGTTTACGTAGCGGGCGCTTATTCAATTAACGCGGTCAACGAGACCACGGGTAAGTTAATCTGGTCAGACAGCCCTACAACTGGCCTTGCCAAAGGCGCGTTTTCTACCGCTAGCGGCGTGACCATAGATCAAGGAAGTGTCTTCGCGGGAACCAGTAACAACACTCTGGTTTCGCTTAATGCAAAGACTGGTGCACTGCAATGGACGACAAACATTCTCCAAAATATCACCGGTAGCACGATATCGCAGTACCAAGGTGCCCAAGCAACTCCTCTTGTTTATGACGGCAAAGTAATAGTCGGTGAGACTGTGGGCTCTTACGGCGCAAGAGGAGTGTTGCAAGCGTTTTCCGAGACAAACGGCCGATTACTCTGGTCATTCTTCACGGTTCCTCCAAACCCAATAAACGCAACCAATCAGGGACCTTGGGGAAACAGTTGGGGCACAAACGGCACTACTGGTTGCTCATGCAGCGGAGGAGATGTTTGGGGTGTCCCAGCCGTTGATCCAAGCACGGGCATCATCTATTTTGGCACGGGCAATCCATTCCCATGGGGAATTAAGGCTACTTCGGCGAGAACGCCTGGTTATCCAAACACAAACGACGTCAATCTTTGTACTGATTGTATTATCGCGCTAAACTCTGCTACGGGAAAACTCGTGTGGTACTATCAAGCTGTTCCTTCCGACCAATATGACTACGACGTAGGCATGCCAGTTCAACTATTCACGACAAAGATTAATGGAATTCAGACTGAGGTTGTGGGAGCAGGAGGTAAGATAGGCGATTACTGGTTGTTAAATGCAAGGACTGGTGCGCTGATATGGCAGGTCGAGGTTAGCCTGCAGCTAAACGACAGAGCTCCAGCAGGTTCTGTGCCGAGTTCAGAGATATATCCTAGCGGACACGGCGGTATCACTTCTTTCTCAACATACGATCCTTTCTTCAACCTGATTTACACTATGGGTTACAACGAACCATCCTCGTGCGCTCTGACACCAACATGCCCTCAGGATGTAAACTCAACTCTCGACGCTATTGATGCATCAACAGGTGCCGTGGTTTGGCAGGTGTCAATGCAGGGTCTTGGTGGAGGGGCGTCGTCAACAAACGAGTTAGTGTTTACCTCGGATGGCAACCATCACTTCTATGCCCTAAATGGTTTGAATGGCAAAGTGGTGTGGGAATATACAGATCCTTCGGGAGGAAATGCCGGAACACCCTGGTGGTCATGGGGACCTCCATCATTTACGAATGGTAAAATGTTCGTAACGACGATGGGTATGGGCGGAAACGGCTTCCTTGAAGCCTACACGACTTGATCCACCACAGACTCGACGGCTTAATCTCGAAGTGTTCTTCCAGTCAGTCTAATGAAAACATCTTCGAGCGTCGGATCTACCACTTCGAAGCTCTCGACTTCCATCTTGTCTTCCATTAGCTTGCCTAGGACTGAGCTGATGAGCTCTTGACCGCCATCGCTCTTGGCAGTTACCTCCACGTGGGATTCGATATCCGAGCTTGGTATGACGACAACACTCTCGACCCCAGCGATCCTCTCCAAGGTATTTGCAACTCCGTTTGAGTTGCGGAGTTTTATTCGTAAAGTAAACTTTTCCCTGTAGGCCCGCTTGAGCTCAGAAGGTGCTCCGCAAGCAATGAGCGTTCCATGGTCTATTATGCCAACACGGTCGCATAATCGATCCGCTTCGTCCATATTGTGCGTGGTAAGAAGGATTGCTTTTCCCTTTTTCTTCAAATTTACAATCGCATCTCGCACCACTATGGAAGCCTGGGGATCAATACTCATTGTTGGTTCATCCAGTAAAACTACTGGCGCATCATTTAGCAGAGATTTGGCAAAAGACAACCTAATTTTCATTCCCGTAGAGTAGCTCTCGACCCTTCTGTTTGCGCTACCAGTCAGTCCCACGAGGTCAAGCAGAGATTCAATACGCTGCTTTGACACCTTTGGATCAACATGATACAATGTAGAAAAATACACTAGATTTTCTCTTCCGGTAAGCTTCCAATACATGTTCCTTTCACCAGCGAGCATCACCCCAATCCTCGATCTCACTTTTTCAGGGGACTTTACTACGCTGCAACCGTCAATTAGTGCATCTCCTGACGTTGGAGTGATTAACGTACTAATCATTTTCACGGTTGTAGATTTACCTGCCCCATTCGGCCCCAGAAGACCGAAGACTTCCCCAGCAGCAATCTCAAAATTGAGTCCGTCTACCGCTGTTATGGATTTTCCCTTTGAAATACCGTGGCGGACATCGAACTCCTTTCTGAGATCCTTAACTTCAACTAAGCTCAAGCGAACTGGCCATCTGAGGAAACAAGCTCGTATAACGATTTTCCTCCACTTTCTTTGAAAGTTTAAGCAACGGCGAGTGCAGATTGTCCTAAGGAGACTTTTTTGGGATGATCCGAGTGGTTATTGCTAGAATCTCGAGTTTCCTTGAGTGCCTCAACAAGAATGCGAAGGTAGAGATACAACGAAATCAAGAAGACCCTTTTTGTTTCATTATTAGGATGAAATACTTTGAATATCTTGGCGTTTGTCACAAACGCCATGACATTGACAACCAAAGACTGTGTTCAAGTTTTAGGAATGGTTTGTGGCGCTACAGTAGTCCAACGCTGCATAACATAGTGAAAAAAGCCAGCGAAATAGCTCTTGTAGAAAAAGAGATAGAATCCTATTGAGAAAAAGACAAGTGCGGCAAAAGGTAGAAGTGAAAGATGGTTCAATGAAGCCCCGATGCAAAGTGCCGCCAAAAATAGTGTACGCAGCCCAAAGTTCAAGAATCCTAGGAGCGGGGGTTCAGGAAAAGGAAAGCCTTCGCTGACCTTGCCCTTTTGCTCTAGGAATAGGACCACAATTGCTCCCAAGATAATCATGATGGAAGTAACAGCAACGAGCCAGCGAACTTTAGGTAACTCTACAAATGCTATCATAAGAAAGGAGACAGAAGCTATGAGATTCAAAGGGTGCGCTAGCTTCCTTACGCCCCACGTAGATCGGCTTTTCCCTAGTTGAACTGCAAATGATCTTATTCCAAGCTTCGCGTCAAGCTCAATGTCCTCTGTTTGATGCTTGAAAATGCTGTCTAACAGCTCACCAAATATGGGAAAGAGAATCACTTCGAAGCCATAATACCCGAAGAAAGCGAAAACAATCAGAATCGGTAGTGGTTTCTCTATGACCGAGTCAGTAATGAATCCCAAGATTCCTCTAACCTTGAGTTTTAACGGAGGCAACGAATATGCAGTCGCAAGAAACAGCGCCGCCGCCCAGACCAAATCATAAACTACTCCTCGATCTGATAAAAAGATGAGGAAAATTATCAAACAAAGCTGTACCAACAACGTCGCGATGAGCTGACGTTTTGTGTTGTGATGCCCACGACTCGCCGAGAATTTTCCAACAGATATGTCGATCTCGCGATCTGTGAGGTCGTTAATCAAAGTACCATAAGCAAGGTAAAGTATCAGCGCAACCGATAGACAAAAGAGACTTGCCAAATTTGGCACATTTCCGGTTCTCAGAATCAAATACAATATAGTCAGGTATGAGACGTGAATGGGGAGAGCAAATAGGCCAGCTCCCCAAGCTCTGAGCTTTAAGATGCCGCGCAATCCTGATGTAGATTGGCTCAAGTTCGAGTAATTGAAATCGTGATCTCGCGATAAGGATTACCCGTATCTTGGACCAAAATGCTAATGTATCGTAACTCGCAATACCTCCTCTTTCCGACAGTCTTCATGAAAAACGCCAGGTAGAAATACCGCAATGGATTTTAACGCGAACCATTCAAAACTGGGCAAGCGAATGAAAGGAATTTGATCGATGCCGAAGTGATTGTAATCGGAGCAGGGCCAGCCGGTTCGACCGCGGCGGACGAGATTGCACAGAAAGGGCACGATGTCGCCTTGATTGAAATGGACAGCTACCCGGGCGAAGAAAGTGTTTGCGGTGCCGTTGCGCCAAGGGCCGTGACTGATGAGTTCGAAGTTCCCAATTCAGTTGTCGAGCGAACGATATCTAAATTTGTGTGCTACTTTCCGACCGAGACCTTCGCATTTGACCTCCCATTTTCTTGCTTTCAGCGCTGTAACTTTGATCGCTTTCTTGGGGAAAGAGCTGCTTCACACGGAGCGAGACTAATCACAAACACTCTTGCAACCGATGTCTCGCTTCAAGATGACGGCGTGAGCGTCAAACTTCATTCGAAGAAAGAAAATCGTGATTATCAAATGCGGAGCCACATGGTGGTTTTTGCAGACGGAGCTGCGACGCTTGGGGCGCGCAAGTTCAAAGGATTGGGTTATCAAAG